>NZ_JALIHH010000099.1:0-2533 GCF_022869435.1 Aeromonas sp. LsrichE-8G | reverse complement strand
GGGGGGGGGGTCTGCTCGGCCATGCGTTCGATAAAGAGGGCGGGCAGCTCGCAGGCAAACGCCTCGATGACCACCCTGGCCGGTGTCATGTCGGCGGGGAGGCGCTCGTGCCAGTGCTGGACATAGATGCCATCGACCCACTGACCGTCCTGTGCGGGGTCGAGCGCCGGGCAGATGCGGGCGAAGCTAGCCAGATCGTCCACCCAGAGCCGCACCTGCAGCTCACTCTTCTGCGCCGGGAGCGCGCCTTCCTGTTTGAGCTGGCGGGCGAGTCGCCAGGTGACGCCGATGTCACCGAAGTTGTCGACGACGCAGCAGAAGATGTCCCAGTCGAAGGGGGGGAGAGGGCTTGTCATGGCGCGGGATCCCAGATGCAAAAAAACCGGTGCGCAGGGTAGCACACCGGTTGGTCGGCTTCTAACCGTCAGCGCGTGACGGGGTCTGTGGCAGGTTACTCCTTGCCGTAGACGTTGTTCTCCTGCTCGCGCACCCGGATGAAGGTGGTGCGTTTGGTGAGCTCTTTCAGCTGGCTGGCACCCACATAGGTGCAGGTGGAGCGCACCCCGCCCAGGATGTCGCGCACCGTGTTCTCCACCGGGCCGCGGTAGGGCAGCAGCACGGTTTTGCCTTCGGAGGCGCGATACTCGGCGACACCGCCGGCGTGCTTGTCCATGGCGCTGGCCGAGCTCATGCCGTAGAACTTCATGAAGGGCTCGCCATCGACCTCGACGATTTCACCGCCGCACTCTTCGTGAGCGGCCAGCATGCCCCCCAGCATCACGAAGTCGGCACCGCCGCCAAACGCCTTGGCCACATCCCCCGGGCAGGTGCAGCCGCCGTCACCGACGATCTGGCCACCCAGGCCGTGGGCCGCATCGGCACACTCGATGATAGCGGAGAGCTGCGGGTAGCCGACCCCGGTCTTGACCCGGGTGGTGCAGACCGAGCCCGGGCCTATGCCCACCTTGACGATGTCGGCGCCGGAGAGGATCAGCTCCTCCACCATCTCGCCGGTCACCACGTTGCCAGCGAGGATGACGTGGTTCGGGCAGGCCTCGCGGATCTTGCGCAGAAACTCGACGAAGTGCTGGGAGTAACCGTTGGCCACGTCCACGCAGATGAAGCGCAGGGCGCTGGACATCGCGAGGATCTGGCGGGTCTTGGTGAAGTCCTCCTCCGAGGTGCCGGTGGAGACCATTACGTGGCCCAGCAGGGCCGGGTCGGTCTCATTGACGAAGGTTTGCCACTGCGCAAGGCTGTAGTGCTTGTGCACCGCCGTCATCATCTCGAAGCTGGCCAGGGTACGCGCCATGGCGAAGCTGCCGACGGTATCCATGTTGGCGGCGATGACGGGCACGCCCTGCCATCGGGTCTGGGTGTGCTTGAAGGTGAACTGGCGGGTCAGGCTGACTTGGGAACGGCTCTTGAGAGTAGAGCGCTTGGGGCGAAACAGGACATCCTTGAAACCGAGCTTCAAGTCTTCTTCGATACGCATTGCGAATTCCTTATTGAGCCTTGTGTGAGAGGTCACTTTGCAGTGGCAACTTTTCGGCAGGCGCAAAAAAACCGGTGGTTTTCAGGCCCTCCGGTTTACAGCAGTGTAGGCAAAAATCCCGTCAGAACAAGACTGATAATTCACGCACCGCTGTGGTAGCCTTTGGCGTCACAACCTGAGGATAGCCGCCAGCGTCATCCAGCACCCTGTTCTCCCCTCGTTTTCCTACTGCATTCCCCACTCACGCGCCGTACCCGGCATGGATTGTCGTCTGTTGGTACCGCGTCCAGAGCCCGCTCCCCTGCGCGCCAGAATCCGGTTGACCCGGCAGTTGGCTGTGATACATCTGGGCGCAAGACTGACAAGGCGAGAGAGCAAGATGGGCAAGAGAATGGTGGCGGCGGCCATGATGTGGGCGCTGTGCGGCAGCGCGATGGCGGCCCAGACCAGCTATGGCTGGATCGAGAAGGGGGTGCTGATGCCCTACGGGGTGGCGGTCAAGATGAAGCTCGATACCGGTGCCCTCACTTCGTCGCTGGATGCCCGCGACCTGAAGCATTTCAAGAAGGATGGCAAGCCCTGGGTGCGCTTCAACCTGGTGCTGACCGATGCCAATACCGACAAGGTGGTGCGCCGGAGCGTGGAGCGACCGGTGGAGCGCAGCGTGACGGTGCGCGGGGCGGGCGGCATGGAGCAGCGCCCGACGGTGACCATGTCCGTCTGCGTCGGGGACCAGGTCTACAAGGAGTGGTTCACCCTGCGGGATCGCAGCAAGATGATCTACCCGGTGCTGCTGGGGCGCCGTCTGCTGGCGGAGCTGGGACCGGTGGATTCGAGCCGGACCTTCACGGTACAGCCCACCTGCGACTAGGGTGGTGCAGCCATGAAAAACGGTTCATCGCGGCTTTCCGGGGAAGGCCGCCTTGATTTTCAGAAAAAAGTATTCTGAGTCCCTAAATCCATATGCCATACGCTTTATCACTTTGATCTTGTTGTTCACCCCTTCCAGCACACTCGTGTGCATCGGGTAGTTTGCAC
>NZ_JALIHH010000098.1:0-1104 GCF_022869435.1 Aeromonas sp. LsrichE-8G | reverse complement strand
ATACCAATCGGATTAAACATTAGGTCAGTTTTATCCAATCTCGGCTACAAAGTGACATCACCCGCTCCACATCGGCAATAAAGTGCTTCCAGGCCGATGTGCAGGCATCAAGGATGTCGTCGTAATCCTTGAAGCTGCGATTAGCCAACACATGCTGACGAAGCCAGCTCCATACCTGTTCAATGGGATTGAGTTCGGGAGAATAGGGAGGGAGCTTGATCAGGCTGAGATTGGGGAAGTCATCCGCACATTCCATGGTATGCCATCCGGCGCCGTCCATGATCACCACCGCATGACGACCCGGCTTTGTTCGTGCTGCAATCAGTGCCAAGTGCTGCTTCATCACCTCCCGGTTTACCAGAGGACTGAGCAAGGCTTCCGTTGTCCCGGTTGCAGGGCAGACGGCACCGAAGAGATAGACGTACTCGAATTGTTGTTGCTGAATAGCTCGGGGGCGACTGCCACGCCTGGCCCACAGTCGGGTAGTCGTATTTTGTTGACCAAACCGGGCTTCGTCCTGAAACCAGACATCGACATTGGCAAGCGCAACATGACCCGGGATGTTAAGGATCGTTTCCAGCTGGAAGTTTTTTAAAAGCTTCCTGCACCTGCCCATCCTGCTTCGGATGTCGTGAGCGACTGGTTATCCAGGAAAACCCCAGCTCTCTGAGGAGGCGGTAGACATTGGAGAGTTCATAGGCCACACCAAACTCTCGTTCGATATACGTTTGAATATCAGTACCTTGCAGTCGTCCCCCGATGGCCAGCCGGCTTTGTTGGTCGATATATTCGCTAAGCTGGGATAGCTGTTCGGCGCCGAGCTTGGCGGGTCGGCCTGGTGGACGGACACTATCCAGCCCCGCCACGCCGTGTAGCAAGAAGTTGCTCACCCATTTGTTGACACTTGTGCGGCTGACTTTGAGAAAGCGGGCAATGTCAGTTCTGGAATGACCTTCTTGAAAGTGTGCTAACGCCAGGAATCGCATGCGTTTCCTGGCGTTGGTTTCTGCCTTGGCGAGGGCCAAGAAATCGATTGGATCGGACATACTGAGTACAGTGAAACCAGAATAGAGCAATTAGATCACATCTTTAATCTGATTGGTA
>NZ_JALIHH010000097.1:0-293 GCF_022869435.1 Aeromonas sp. LsrichE-8G | reverse complement strand
GAGGAGCTGGCCGAGGTGGATGTGGACTGGCTGATCGCCGAGCGCCCCGGCAAGGTAAGAACCTTGAAACAGCATCCACGCAAGAACAAAACGGCCATCAACATCGAATACATGAAAGCCAGCATCCGGGCCAAGGTGGAGCACCCGTTTCGCATCATCAAGCGACAGTTCGGCTTCGTGAAAGCCAGATACAAGGGGTTGCTGAAAAACGATAACCAACTGGCGATGTTATTCACGCTGGCCAACCTGTTTCGGGCGGACCAAATGATACGTCAGTGGGAGAGATCTCACTA
>NZ_JALIHH010000096.1:0-7210 GCF_022869435.1 Aeromonas sp. LsrichE-8G | reverse complement strand
CGGAGGTTGGCGGAGTTGCGGGGCTGCATAGGCGTCATGTTCATAGAAAAACGCCCCAGGCCATCGAGACCCAGGGCGGTGAAGATATCAAAGACCCGTTTTCCGGTAAATCGCAATGCGGCTCCGCTTAAGTGAACAGCATTGCCTGTCACAGGGGCCTTTTTGTTGGTGTGCAACCCGTCGCTGGTTATTTGCGCTCGGGCAGCATATTGGTCAGGGTGTTGTCCTTGAGCACATGGTGGTGGTAGATGGCTGCCGCTGCGTGCAGGGCAATCAGCGCATAGCCAATGTTGGCCAGCGTCTCGTGCAGCTCCTTGATGGTACCCTTCAGGCCGTCATCGGGGGCGATGAGGGCGGGGAGTGCCAGGCCGAAGAAGGGAATGGGCTTGCCCCCTGCGCTCAACAGCAGCCAGCCCAGCAGCGGGGTGAGGATCAGGAAGCCATAGAGCGCCAGATGGGCGAGCTTGGCCAGCGTGAGCATCAGGGGGGAGAGCTCGGGCACGATACGCGGTGAAGGGCTACCCACGCGCACCAGCAGGCGCACGACCACCAGCACCAGGATCAGCAGACCCACCATGAAGTGAAACTCCTTCATCAGGTCGCGGCCAGCCGACCCTTTGGGGAAGATGTCCCTGAACTCCATCAGGCCGTAGGCGGCCACGATCAGCAGCAGGGTCAACCAGTGCAGCCCTATGCTCAGGCTGCCATAACGTTGTTCGGAATTTCTCAGCATCGTTGTCTCCTCGCCACTTAAGCGGCTTATCTCTTTTCATCCCGTCTCATATCGAGCCAAAGGACCCGCAGGTATCCCTCTTGAGGGTACTCGGCTTGCTTATGCCCGTGTTGATCTCGATAACATTTCTGCCTGTTTGCCGTCATGCTGACCTGTGCGGGAGCCCATGGAGTATCGGGGGATGGAAGGGGCAAAAAAAAAACCGAAGCACTAGGCTTCGGTTTTTGGCGGTCGCTGGCGTCAGGCCAGGGCGCATTATTTCTTGATGCGGATCACCGGGGTTTCGCCCACGGTCACGGCGCCAGTCATCTTCACCAGCTCTTTGATCTCGTCCATGTTGGAGATGACCACAGGCGTCAGGGTAGACTTGGCTTTGGCTTCCAGAACGGCCAGATCCAACTCGATGATGGTGTCACCGCGCTTGACCTGTTGACCTTCCTGAGCGATACGGGTGAAACCTTCACCCTTCAGCTCGACGGTGTCGATACCGAAGTGAACGAACAGCTCGATACCAGAGTCGGACTCCAGAGAGAACGCGTGGTTGGTCTCGAAGATTTTGCCGATGGTGCCGTCGCACGGAGCAACCATCTTGTTGCCGGCCGGCTTGATGGCGATGCCGTCGCCGACGATCTTCTCGGCGAAGACGACGTCAGGCACATCTTCGATGGGGACGATTTCGCCGGACAGCGGAGCAAAGATTTCGATGCCGCCAGTGTCAGAACTGTCGTCGGAAACCAGTTTCTTCAGTTTGTCGAACAGACCCATAGTAAAAGCTCCTAGAGATGATTGTCGCTGTTTGCAGCCGATCTTAGCAGACTGCCTTCTGCTTAATAAAGTTATCTACGCACGCTTCGATTTCGGCGGCGGTGGCAAAGCTCAGCGCCTGGTCGGCCATGGCCTTCACATCTTCGAAGTTGGTGTTGCGGATAAGCTTCTTGATACGCGGTACAGAGATGGCGCTCATGGAGAACTCATCCAGACCCATACCCAGCAGCAGCAGGGTGGCGCGTTCGTCACCAGCCAGTTCACCGCACATACCGGTCCACTTGCCATTGTCATGGGAAGCGTCGATCACCATCTTGATCAGGGTCAGGACGGAGGGTGACAGCGGGTTGTACATGGCGGAAATCATCTCGTTACCACGGTCGACAGCCAGGGTGTACTGGGTCAGGTCGTTGGTACCGATACTGAAGAAATCCACTTCCTTGGCCAGATGATGAGCCATCACGGCCGCGGCCGGGGTCTCAATCATGATACCCACTTCGATGGATTCATCAAAGGCTTTGCCTTCGGCACGCAGTTCGGCTTTCAGCGTCTCCACGGTAGCCTTCAGGCTGCGGAACTCTTCGACGGAGATGATCATCGGGAACATGATGCGCAGTTTGCCGAAGGCAGACGCACGCAGGATGGCCCGCAGCTGGGCGTGCATGATGTCGGTGCGGTCGAAGAAGATACGCACGGCACGCCAGCCCAGGAAGGGGTTCATCTCTTTCGGGAAATTCATGTAGGGCAGTTCTTTGTCGCCGCCGATGTCCATGGTACGGACAATGATCGGTTGATCCGGCATGGCTTCGGCCACTTCCTTGTAAGCCTTGAACTGCTCGTCTTCGGTCGGCAGCGCGTCACGGTCCATGAACAGGAACTCGGTACGGTACAGACCCACGCCTTCGGCGCCGTTGCGGATGGCACCCTCGGTATCCTTGACGGTCCCGATGTTGGCGCACACTTCGACCTGGTGGCCATCCAGGGTGATGGCAGGCAGGTCTTTGAGCTTGGCCAGCTCGTCCTTCTCTGCCTGGAACTGGGCCTGGAACTTCTTGGCTTCGTTCAACTGGTCGGCGGTCGGGTTGATGATGACCTGGTTGTTGATCGCATCCAGCACCAGCATGTCACTGTTCTTGACGCGCTCGGTGATGTCGTTGGTGCCCACGACGGCCGGCAGCTCCAGGGAGCGTGCCATGATGGAGGTGTGGGAGGTACGGCCACCGATGTCGGTGACGAAGCCCAGCACGTATTTCAGGTTGATCTGAGCGGTTTCAGACGGGGTCAGGTCTTTGGCGACCAGGATGACCTCTTCGTCGATGGTGCTCAGGTTGACAACGGCCATGCCCAGTACGTTCTTGACCAGACGGGTGCCGATGTCACGGAAGTCGGTGGCGCGCTCACGCAGATAGGGGTCATCCAGATCGGCCATCATCTTGGCGTACTGTTCGATCACCTCGTGAACGGCTCTGTCGGCAGAGGCTTTGTGTTCTTTGATGAAGGATCTGATATCCCCTTCCAGCTCTTCATCTTCGAGCAGCATGATGTGGCCTTCGAAGATGGCCTCTTTTTCTTCACCGAAGGTGCGACCGGCCATCTCTTTGATGGCTTCCAGCTGTGCGGCTGACTTGGTGCGGGCTTCGAGGAAGCGGTTGATCTCGGCATCAATCTGTTCGGCGGGAATCTTGCCTTGATTGATAACGATTTCATCTTCTTTCAGAAGAAGCGCCTTACCGAATGCGATACCGGGGGACGCAAGAATGCCAGATATCATAATCCTTCCTATTAAAACGACTGTGGGGGAGGAATAAAGCTGGATTACTCCAGCTCGTCCATCAGGGCAACCAGCTTCTCAACGGCTTTCTGAGCGTCCGGGCCGTCAGCCTGGATGGTCACGTTGGTGCCTTTGGTCAGACCCAGGGTCTGGAGCTTGAACAGGCTCTTGGCGCTGGCGGATTTGCCACCGGAGACCACAGTGATCTCGCTTTGGAATTCTTTGGCTTCTTTCACGAACTGAGCTGCAGGACGGGTGTGCAGGCCGTTTTCAGCAGTAATAACAACAGACTTCTCGTACATGGTTTCACCCCATATTATTGATATTGTTTGGAGAGATGGTCGCCAATGAGGCTTCCTGTCTCACCGTGTCAGTATGGATATGTTGTAAAGTAACGAAATCAGACCTGCAATGGTTTAATCCAGGTCAATTTTCTGTGCAGTATTCGGTGTCGTGGCCAGGTATTTTTTCGCTATCAGGCTGCAAGCCGCGTCAGGCCTGGCCTGAAATTATTTTATAACGAAAAATAACACTTTGTTACCTTGTGATACCTTGCCAGCAAACACCTCGTGACGCCGCACAGGATATGAGATTTATCACAGAATGTCTGCTTTTTTTGTCATATCCAATTTTGTTATTTTACCCCAAAAAATAAGGGGCCGAGTGGCACTGGTGGCTAGAGAGTTTAGCGCATAATGAAAACGGCGCTCCGAGGAGCGCCGTCGTTTTGGTGTTGGCTGATCAACTACTGCTGCAATTCCTGCTCGCTGAACACACCGGCGAAGAGGGCGCTGGAGAGGTAACGCTCGGCGGCGCTCGGCAGGATGACGACAATCGTTTTCCCTTCGAACTCCGGCTGCTCGGCCAGACGGTTGGCAGCGACCACGGCAGCGCCGGAGCTGATACCGGCCAGGATCCCTTCCTCTTCCATCAGGCGGCGGGCCATCTCGATGGCTTCGTCACTGCTCACCTGCTCGACGCGGTCCAGCAGGCTCAAATCCAGGTTGCCCGGGATGAAGCCGGCGCCGATGCCCTGGATCTTGTGGGGACCGGGCTTTATCTCTTCACCCGCCAGTTTCTGGCTGATGACGGGGGATTCGCTGGGCTCGACCGCCACGGAGACGATGGCCTTGCCCTTGGTCTTCTTGATGTAGCGGGAGACCCCGGTGATGGTGCCGCCGGTGCCGACGCCCGCCACGAACACATCCACTTCGCCATCGGTGGCGTCCCAGATCTCGGGACCAGTGGTCTGCTCGTGGATTTCTGGGTTGGCCGGGTTTTCAAACTGTTGCAGCAGCACGTACTTGCCCGGCTCGGATTCGAGGATCTCGTTGGCCTTGGCAATGGCGCCCTTCATGCCGAGGGGGCCTTCGGTCAGCACCAGGTTGGCACCCAGGGCCTTGAGCAGTTTGCGGCGCTCCAGGCTCATGGTGGCCGGCATGGTCAGGGTGATGGGATAGCCGCGGGCCGCAGCCACGAATGCCAGGGCAATGCCCGTGTTGCCGCTGGTGGGCTCAATGATCTCCTTGCCCTTGGTCAGCACGCCGCGTTTCTCGGCATCCCAGATGAGGTTGGCACCGATCCGGCACTTGACGCTGAAGCTCGGGTTGCGGCTCTCGATCTTGGCCAGCACGCGGCCCTTGGTAACACGGTTGAGACGAACAAGCGGGGTGTTGCCTATGGTCTGGCTGTTGTCCTCAAAAATTTTGCTCATGGTGCTATCCCTGTGTTTGTTAAGGCGATGAAACAAGATTACCCTGTGGTTTCTGAATGAGAAGTGACGAATCGTTATAACAATATGTTATTACAACATATAGAACTTATTCTCTCTTGCCGAGGGGGCTTCCGCTGCCTGGGCATCCAATGGAAGGGATCTCATGGGATTTGCAGGAAGCGATCGCTATCTCGCATCACAGGCACTGAAGATGGCCGTCGATGCCGCCATCGTGCTGGAGAAGCCGCTGCTCATCAAGGGTGAACCCGGTACGGGCAAGACGGTGCTGGCGGAGGCGGTAGCCGAATCCCTGGGTGCCGAGCTCATCAGCTGGCACATCAAGTCCACCACCAAGGCCCAGCAGGGGCTCTACGAATACGATGCCGTCGCCCGGCTGCGAGACTCCCAGCTCGGTGACCCCAGGGTCGGGGAGATAGGCCACTACATCCGCCGGGGCAAGCTGTGGCAGGCCTTCAGCGCAGAGCAGCGGCCAGTGCTGCTCATCGATGAAATCGACAAGGCGGACATCGAGTTTCCCAACGATCTGCTGCTGGAGCTGGATCGGATGGAGTTCGATGTCTACGAGACCGGCGAGCGCGTGAAGGCGCGCCAGCGCCCCGTGATCATCATCACCTCCAACAACGAAAAAGAGCTGCCGGACGCCTTCCTGCGCCGCTGTTTCTTCCACTACATCCGCTTCCCCGACAAGGCCGAGATGCAGGCCATCGTCAAGCTCCACTACCCAAACCTCAAGGAGCGGCTGCTCGACGAGGCGATGACGCTCTTCTTTGAGCTGCGTGCGGTAGAGGGGCTGCGCAAAAAGCCGTCCACCTCGGAGCTGCTGGACTGGATCCGGCTGTTGTTGGCCGACGACATCGCCCCCGAAGCCCTGCGCACCCGTGAGCCCGGCAAGTTGGTGCCCGCACTCTACGGTGCCCTGCTCAAGACGGAGCAGGACTTGCACCTCTTCGAGAAGCTCGCCTTTCTGGCGCGCCGCGGCGGCTGAATGCTCATCGACTTCTTCCTTCACCTGCGCCGCCACAAGCTTCCTTGCAGCCTGCGGGAGTTGCTCGACCTGCACGCGGCGCTGGCTGCCCAGCTGGTCAGCCTCGACATGGACGAGTTCTACCAGCTATCCCGCTGCCTGCTGGTGAAAGACGAGGCGCACTATGATCGCTTCGATCGCGCCTTCGCCGAGTATTACGAGGGGTTGGCCGCCATCCCCCTGTTGCCGGAGAGCCTGCCCGAGGAGTGGCTGCGCAAGGAGTTCGAGCGACTGTTAAGCCCGGAGGAGAAGGCGTTGCTCCAATCCCTTGGCGGGCTGGACAAGCTGCTGGAGACCCTCAATCAGCGGCTAAGCGAGCAGAAGGAGCGTCACGCCGGCGGCAACAAGTGGGTCGGCACCGGGGGCAGCAGCCCGTTCGGTCACGGCGGCTATCACCCGGAAGGGATCCGCATGGGGGGAGAGGGCCAGCACGGGCGGGCGACCAAGGTGTGGGAAGCGCGCCACTTTCGCAACTTCAGTGACGACTCGCCCCTGGGGCAGCGCGCCATCCAGCTCTCCCTGCGCAAGCTCAGACGCTGGGTGCGCCGGGGCAATCCCGACGAGCTGGATCTCGACGACACCATCCAAAGCTCGGCCAGGCAAGGCTGGCTCGATGTGAAGCTGCGGCCCGAGCGCCACAACGGGGTCAAGCTGCTGGCCTTCTTCGATGTGGGGGGCTCCATGGATGCCCACGTGGCCGAGGTGCAGCGCCTCTTTTCGGCCCTGCGCCACGAGTTCAAGCACCTGGTGTTCTTCTATTTTCACAACTGCCTCTACGACTTCGTCTGGCAGGACAATGCCAGGCGCCTTGATGATCGGTTCGATACCCTGCGGCTGCTGCGCACCTACGGCAGCGACTACAGGGTGATGGTGGTGGGGGATGCGAAGATGGGCCCTTATGAAATCACCTGGCCAGGTGGCAGCGTAGAGTACTGGAACGAGGAGCCCGGCCAGGTGTGGCTCGGGCGCCTGCAACAACATTTCCCCAAGATGGTGTGGGTCAATCCGCTGCCAAGGCAGGAGTGGCTGTGGCACCCCTCCATCTTAAATGCGAAAGGGGACTCCCTCCGACGTAGGTGGGAGGGGAATTTCGCCGGGGCGTCAGCCCCGCTGGTTTTGAATGTATTGCTTGATCACCTCCAACGGTGCTCCGCCGCAAGAGCCCGCAAAGTAAGAGCGTGA
>NZ_JALIHH010000095.1:0-1885 GCF_022869435.1 Aeromonas sp. LsrichE-8G | reverse complement strand
CTCCAGGCCACGGTGCAAGAGGTGGACTACCAGTCTGCACGCAACCTGGAGCGGTCACAGGTGGCAAACCTGGCCCAAGGAGAGTGGCTGCGCCGGGGCCAGAACCTGCTCATTACCGGCCCCTGTGGCTGCGGAAAAACCTACCTGGCTTGTGCGCTGGGCTACCAAGCCTGTCAGCAGGGGCACAGCACTCGCTACTACCGGCTGCCGCGTCTGCTACTTGAGCTGAGCCAGGCCAAGGTAGATGGCAGTTACGCCAGACTGCTGGGTCAACTGGCAAGGATAGAGCTGCTGATCCTGGATGACTGGGGACTGGAAGCGGTGAATGCCGAGCAGCGCAACGCCCTGCTGGAGATCATGGATGATCGGTACGGGAAATACTCGACGGTCGTGGTCAGTCAGCTGCCAACGGAAGAGTGGTACGCGAGCTTGGGGGACAACACTCTGGCAGATGCGATCCTGGACCGGCTGATGCACAACGCTCACCGGCTGTCACTGAAGGGAGAATCGATGAGAAAGAGGAGAAGTGAGTTGACCCAATCTGAACACTCGAGTTAGAAACGGGGTGACGTGAGCGCGTTAAGGATCAGGGTGTTCACGTTGGCCGGAATGGCTGTTCAACTTCGCCGGAATACGCAGAGAGGCTGCGGAGGTCATGGGCGTCAGCCATAGCGCCATGCGGACCTGGGTGAAACAGCTTAGGAGTGAGCGCCAAGGCATCAGTCCCAAGGCCTCGCCGCTGACGCCAGAACAACAAAAAATCCGAGAATTAGAGAGAAAAATCAAACGGATAGAAGAGGAAAAAGAAATTTTAAAAAAGGCTACCGCTCTCTTGATGTCGGACTCCCTGAACAATTCTCGCTAGTCGAGCGACTCAAGAAGAGCTTTAGCGTCAAACGCATCTGCGATGTATTCGGGATCCATCGCAGCAGTTATAAGTACTGGGCGGCGCGTCCTCAAGCCATCTCTTCGGAGAAGGTAAAGCTGCAAGCCGAAGTCCGTAAGGCCCACAACGACAGCAAGGGCTCAGCGGGTGCCAGGACGATTGCAGACATTGTCACGTCCCGCGGCCAGTCTTTAAGCCGCTATCGGGCAAGCAAACTGATGAAGGAGCTGGGGTTGGTCAGTTGCCAGCCACCCAAGCATGCTTACAAAAAGGCGCATCAAGAGCATGTTGCCATCCCTAACCTATTGGATAGGCAGTTCGCGGTGACGGCGCCGAATCAAGTCTGGTGTGGTGATGTGACCTACATCTGGACCGGAACGCAATGGGCCTATCTGGCGGTGGTGCTGGACCTGTTTGCCCGCAAGCCAGTGGGGTGGGCGATGTCGTTGTCCCCGGATAGCGAGTTGACCAGCAAGGCATTGATGGTGGCTTTTGAGGCCCGAGGCCGACCCAAGGGGCTACTGTTTCATTCTGACCAGGGAAGCCATTACACCAGCCGTCGATTCCGGCAGCAGCTTTGGCGCTACCAGATCAGACAGAGCATGAGCCGACGCGGTAACTGCTGGGACAATGCTCCGATGGAGCGATTGTTTAGAAGCTTAAAGACCGAGTGGATGCCCACGACCGGTTACCGCAGTGTTAACGAAGCCAAACAGGCAATCACGGATTATCTGGTGGGCTACTACAGCCAGGTTAGACCGCACTCCTACAATGGTGGTCTGACACCGAATGAATCCGAACGATTGTTCTGGTTAGAGCATAAGACCGTGGCCAATTTTTCTTGACCACTACACTCGTTGGGTGTGACGAAGCGGATACGGCTATGCCGGTGCTCTTCGTTATACCAGGCCATAAAGTCGCGCACCCACTCCCTGGCCGCTTCCAGACTGGCAAAGCCGTCTGATGGCCACTGCGGACAGTACTTCAGCGTCCTGAACA
>NZ_JALIHH010000094.1:0-22481 GCF_022869435.1 Aeromonas sp. LsrichE-8G | reverse complement strand
TAACCTGGCCAGAAGGAGGCAATATCAATATGATGCACGGCGACAGCAGGGTGATGGTGGTGGTGTGTTTGGAGACAGCCAGTTTACCAGCACCCTGTCTGTCAACTTCCACTTCCCCAAGATCCCGCGAAGAACCTTTTTTTATGCCCCTCAAAAGCCCCGAACAGCTCACAAAAGCCACCTTTATGGCATAATTTGAGCCATATGGGCACTCTGTTTTGAGCCAGCCCCCTTAGAGTGAATGCCATATTCACACAAAGGAGTGCCCATCATGAGATCCCCCATTATCCCGCTGCTGCCCCTGTTCTGCCTCGCGGCTCTGCCCGCCGGTGCCATGACCCTCAAGAGTACCGACATCCGCGAGGGTGAACCCATGGACAAGGTCTTCAGCTTCAACGGCTTTGGTTGCAGCGGCGAGAACCGCTCCCCCCAGTTGAGCTGGCAGAGCCTGCCCGCCGGCACCCAGAGCGTCGCCATCACCGCCTATGACCCGGACGCCCCCACCGGCAGCGGCTGGTGGCACTGGCTGGTGGTGAACCTGCCGGCCAGCCAGAGCGAGCTGCCGAGCAATGCCTCCGGCAAGCTCAAGCAGGGGCTGGAGCTTGGCACCGACTACGGTACCCAGGGTTATGGCGGCCCCTGCCCGCCCGCCGGTCACGGCATGCACCGCTACCAGTTCACCGTCTGGGCCCTGCCCAAGGCGCTGGAGGTGAAGGCCAACACCCCGCCCGCCATGGTAGGCTACATGCTCAACAGCCTGGCCCTTGGCAAGGCCACCCTGACCGCCACCTTCACCACCCCCTAGGAGCCCGCCCGATGAGCACGCCCCTGCTGCAACTGAATCATTACTTCGGGATCCGCCAGCAGCCCCTGCGCCGGGTGCTCATCTACGCGCCGACCCTCATCTGGGTGCAGCAGGGCCGCAAGCAGCTGTGGTGGCGGGAGCAGCGCCTCTCCTTTGACAAGGAGAGCTGGCTGCTGATCCCGGCGGGTCACCGGCTCACCTTCGTCAACCAGCCGGAGCAGGGCACGTTTCGCTCCCAGGCGCTCACCCTGCTGGCCCCTCCACCGGCCGAGTGGCTGGCAGAGAGCCCCCTCGATCTCCTCAAGCCACCGGCCATCAGGGTGACGTCGGCCCTCGCCTTCTGCTTCGATCTCGTCACCACCATGGCGCAGCGGCAGCTCTGCGAGACGGCCCAGACCCAGCTGCTGCAAGGGTTTTATGGCGAGCTCAGGGAAGCGGGGGGCCTTGGCCTGCTCTTTCCTGCCACCACCATGACCCTGGGGGAACGGCTGGCCCGTTACCTCAGCGTGGAGCCTGGTCTCGATCACCGGCTGGAGACGGTAGCGACCCACTTCGCCATGAGCCGCGCCTCTCTGGTCCGCAAGCTGGCCGCCGAGGGGCGCAGCTTTCGCCAGGTGCTGACCCAGGTACGCCTGGGGCACGCCCTCACCCTGCTGCAACAGGGGCTCACTCCGCTTCAAACCGCCCTCGCCTGTGGCTACGACTCCCCCGGCCGCTTTGCCGCGCGCTTCAAGGAGGAGTTCGGCCTGACCCCCCACCAATACCTGCGTACCTGCCCCGGGAGCCATGCCGCTCGCCAGGTAGGAGAACGCTGATCGCCCCTCTCCTTTGCATGGCATCGAACGCCATGCTGCACCCAAAAAACAAAAAGGCCTCCGTAAGGGAGGCCTTTCTTATGGCAGCGCCAGAGGTGGCGACTTACTTCACGGTCACCCGGGCAAACTTGCGCTTGCCGACCTGGTAGACGGCGGTACCGGCACCGATGAGGGCCTTGCCATCGTCCAGCTTCTCGCCATCCACCTTGACCGCGCCCTGCTTGATCATGCGCAGCGCTTCGGAGGTGGTGGCCACCAGATCGGCGTCTTTGAGCAGGTTGGCGATGGCCAGCCCTTCCCCTTCCAGTGCCAGCTCGACTTCCGGCATGTCGTCCGGAATGGCGTTCTTGGAGAAGCGCTGGGTGAAGTCTTCGTGGGCCGCTTCGGCCGCCGCTTCATCGTGATAACGGGCGATGATCTCCTTGGCCAGCCAGATCTTCACGTCGCGCGGGTTGAGGGTGCCGGCAGCAATGCCTGCCTTGAACTCTTCGATTTCAGCCAGCGGACGGAAGGAGAGCAGTTCGTAGTAGTTCCACATCAGATCGTCGGTGATGGACATGATCTTGCCGAACATCTCCCCCGGGGCATCGTGCACGCCGATGTAGTTGGCAGCGGACTTGGACATCTTCTTGACGCCATCGAGGCCTACCAGCAGCGGCATCATCAGCACGCACTGGGTCGCCATGCCCGCATCTTTTTGCAGCTCGCGACCCATCAGCAGGTTGAACTTCTGATCGGTACCGCCGAGCTCGACATCCGCCTTGAGCGCGACCGAGTCATAGCCTTGCAGCAGCGGATAGAGGAATTCGTGAATGGCGATGGACTGGCCGCCCGAGTAGCGCTTCTTGAAGTCGTCACGCTCCATCATGCGGGCCACTGTCTGCTTGGCCGCCAGCTTGATCATGCCGGTCGCGCCCAGCTCGCTCAGCCAGGTGGAGTTGTACTCGATGCGGGTCTTGGCCGGGTCGAGGATCTTGAACGCCTGCTCGGCATAGGTGAGGGCGTTGTGCTTGATGGCCTCTTCGGAGAGCGGCGGACGGGTGGCGTTTTTGCCGGAGGGGTCACCCACCATGGCGGTGAAGTCACCGATCAGCAGGATCACTTCATGGCCCAGATCCTGGAAGGTCTTCAGCTTGTTGAGGATCACGGTATGACCCAGGTGGATGTCCGGCGCGGTCGGGTCCATCCCCAGCTTGATGCGCAGGGGGCGCCCTTCCTTCAACTTGGCGATCAGTTCTTCTTCAACCAGAATTTCTTCCGCTCCGCGCTTGATCTCGGCTAGCGCCACCTCGAGCTGGGACATTTTTTGACTCTCCAATCACGATTCCACAGGGCCAGACATATTACTGGAATGGCGGGCCAATTGGAAAGGCGGTAAACTCCGACCTTCTTCCGGGTTCAACTTTGTCTGCTTCTCATGGTCCTTTGGCACGCCTTCAACTCTCTCCCTCACTGGCACCGCAAGATGGTGCTTATCCTGAGCATCATGGTGATGATGCTGGCGGCCTGGCCGAGCGAACAGGCAGTCGCCACCCGGGTCGATGACAACGACAACGAACTGGCCGTCGAACAGCAGGTCGACGAGGAGGCCCAGCTGGCACGGGCCGAGCCCGTCACCCCGCCCAAACCGCGCTATGTCACCAGACAGGTGAAGGTGCGCAGCGGCGACAACATGGGGGTCATCTTCCAGCGCCTGGGCCTCAGCACCACGGATCTGCACCTCATCGACCAGCTCGAGGGCACGGATACCCTGCGCCTGCTCAAGCCCGGTCAGGAGCTCACCTTCAAGCTCACCAAGGGCGGCGAGCTGCACAGCCTCTATTACCCCCACAGCCTGGAGCAGGCGCTCAAGGTGAACCGCCGGGATGACGGCTTCGTGGCCAGGCCGGTGAAGATCGAGCTCGACACCCGCGAACAAGTGGCCCAGGGGGAAATCCGCTCCAGCTTCTGGGGCGCCGCCGTCGAAGCGGGCATGACGGAAGACCAGATCATGGATCTCGCCGCCATCTTCGGCTGGGACATCGACTTTGCCCAGGACCTGCAACCGGGGGACAGCTTCCGGGTGGTCTACCAGGACAAATACCAGGATGACGAGCGGGTTGCCTCCGGCGACATCCTGGCCGCCGAGTTCATCAACCAGGGGGCCATCTACCGCGCCGTGCTGAACACGGATGGCAACTACTACACCCCGGACGGCAAGGCGATGCGCAAGAGCTTCCTGCGCGCGCCGGTCAACTTCAAATACATCAGCTCCAACTTCAATCCGCGCCGCCTTCACCCGGTCACCGGCAAGGTGCGCCCCCACAACGGCATCGACTACGTAGCGCCGGTGGGCACCCCCATCATGGCGGCGGGCGGCGGCAGCGTGGTGGCCGCCGGCTATAACCAGTTCAACGGCAACTACGTCTTCATCAAGCACGCGGGCAACTACGTGACCAAGTACCTGCACCTCTCCAAGCGCACCGTCAACAAGGGGCAGCGAGTGAAGCAGGGGCAGACCATCGGCCTGCTCGGTGGCACCGGCCGGGTCACAGGCCCGCACCTGCACTATGAATTCGTGGTGGGCGGCGTGCACAAGAACCCGCGCACCCTCAACCTGCCCCAGGCGGAGTCTCTCAGCGGGCGGGCGCTGGCCAGCTTCAAGGCCCAGGCCATGCCCCAGCTCGCCAAGCTGGACAGCCCCGAGCTGCAACTGGCCAGAAACAAGGGCAACGGCGACGACAGCTGACCGCTGTCGACCAAGGTGGAACACGGTATCAGACCGTTCCTCTGCATCATTGAAAGGGGTTGTCATGAGCGGGCCATATATCCGATTGATGTCGGGGACCAAGGCGGAACACGGCATCGAACCGTTCCTCTGCATCATTGAAAGGGGGTTGTCATGACTGAGCGCTATATAGGCTGGATGCCCGGTACCAGAGCGGGGCATGGTATCGAACCGTTCCCCTGCATCATTGAAAGGGGGTTGTCATGACGGAACGCTATATAGGCTTGATGTCCGGTACCAGCATGGATGGTATCGACGCCGTGCTGGTGCAGATCGAGGGGGATGCACTGCGGGTCGAGGCGGCGCTGTGCCATCCCTGGCCTGCCGATACGGCTCGCACCCTGCATGAGCTTTGCACCCCGGGGGAGAACGAAATCGACCGCATGGGGGTCGCCGACAACCTGGTGGCCCGCGAATTTGCCGCCGCCACCCAGGCCCTGCTCGCCAAGGCGGCGCTGACTCCCAAGGAGATTCGCGCCATCGGCAGTCACGGCCAGACCATACGCCACCGCCCTGCCCTCGGCTTTACCCTGCAGATTGGCAACGCGGCCCTGCTGGCGGCCCTGACCGGCATCGACGTGGTGGCCGATTTTCGCACCATGGACATGGCCCTCGGCGGCCAGGGTGCGCCCCTGGTGCCCGCCTTCCATCAGGCGCTCTTTGCCCGTCCCGGCGCCCTTCGGGTGGTGCTGAACCTCGGCGGCATTGCCAATATCTCGGTGCTGCCCGGCCAGGCCGACGGGGGGGCTGGTTCAGGGGTATATGGCTTCGATACCGGCCCCGCCAACACCCTGCTCGACGGCTGGTATCGCCGCCACCATCCACACGGTGACAGCTATGATGCCGGTGGCCAGTGGGCCGCCAGCGGCAAGCCTATCCCTGCGCTGCTGGAGCAGTTGCTGGCTCACCCCTACTTCGCCGCCCCCGCCCCCAAGAGCACGGGGCGTGAGATGTTCACCCTCGACTGGCTCGACGGCGAGCTGGACGGCAGCGCATACGCCCCCGCAGATGTGCAGCGTACCCTGCAATCCCTCACCTGCCACAGCATCGCCCGCCAGCTGCCCGCCCACAGTGACGCGCCAACCCGGCCCGAGCTGTTTGTCTGCGGCGGCGGCGCCCACAACGCCCCGCTGCTGGCGGAGCTGGCAGCCCTGCTGCCCGACTGGCATCTGACCAGCACCGCCCAGCTCGGCCTTGCACCGGACTGGGTGGAAGGGGCCGCCTTTGCCTGGCTGGCACAACGCTTTATCCAGCGAAAGCCGGGCAACCTGCCTGCGGTGACCGGTGCGAGCCGCCCGGCGGTGCTGGGCGCCCTCTATCCCGCCTGAGCCGCTTCCCGAGCGCCCTCCCCCTAATGGAACAAGCCCGAACAGGTGCACCTGATCGGGCTTGTTGTTATGCCTGACGCCGGATGGCGCAGACCCGTCACTCTGTGCTCCCTACCCGAGCCGCTCTTTCAACCTGGCCGCCTGCGCCTTGAAGGTCTCATAATCGGCAACATGCCGACTCCTGGCGGCGGTGATCCACTGCACGCCCGTCTCGTCGGCGTGGGAAAATTCGATGCAAAACTCATATTTCGCGCTGGAGAGCAGCCCCATCAGGGCGCCAGACAGAAAACCCACCAGGGGCAGGAAGAGCACGATGAGCCAGTTGCCCGCCTGCTCGTAGGAAGGGGTGAAGTAAAAGAGCACACTGGAGGTGACTACCCCCAGCAAGAAGGTCTTCTTGAGCCGATCCATCCAGCCGAGTGCTTTTACCTGCACGCCGACGATGCGGCCCAGATCGTAGCAATCCTTGTTGACCCTCAGTGTGTTGTCCGACTGCTCAATGGCAATGGCCATCCTGATACTCCGTTCTGTTGGCTATGGCGATAAGGGGTTGCCGTGGCGGCCCCGGGTTGTGCATCCCGAGGGCATGACGGGACCAGCGGCCAGCCACGGGGGCGATGGGCGGCGCCTCCCCCCAACAGGAACACACGCTGCGCATGGTATCGTATGGCGCCAAACATCAAAAGACGTTCACATCAAAAGGCGAGGTGGATCACCTTCTACCCACCCCTTGTCCCCCGTGCAGCCGTTGGCTTTTCTGGCCATCCCCTCTTGGGCAAGGTAGCCGGGGAGCAGGGGTCAGTGAGATAACAGTCCCGTGATGACCCTCAGCAGGGGCGGGCCGATGGGATGGCGCCATGGACCCGCACCTCGAGAGCACTCCCATGGCCCTAGAAGGCCCACTTCAGGAAGCGGTTTACCTGGCGCTTGACCGGTGCACAGAGCGGCGGTTTGGGAGGATCCAGGTTGATCTGTCTGCGGCCCGCCCTGGCTTCGCCCCGCAGCGGGATCTGGAGATAGTGGGGGTGCTGGCGCTGGATGAATCGAGAGATCTCATGGGCCCAGGGTTTGGGGACTCCCCACAGGGTCGAGGCCAGGGCGCCGACGATACAGAAGAAAGCGGGCTCGTGCATGCCCATCCTGACGCCATTCTCCAGCGCCTCCTTGAAGGAGCCCGAATGGGCGATGCAGGTCATCACATTGACCATGAAGGCGGCATAGTCATCTTCCCCGCCGTGGCCCACCCTGGCCACCAACCCGGCCTGTGGCCTGTAGCCGAACTGGTGGCCGATGTGCTCAAGCACTGCATTGCGCTGGCGAATGACCTTGGCATAGAACATCAGCATGGCGGTACAGTCGAGCGCCTGGCTCAAGGCCGCCTGATGGGGATGGGTCTGGGTGGGACGGGGCGTGGTCAGCAGCGCGATCTCCTCCGAGATGGCGAGCAGACCGATGGGCACCGCCGTGCTGATAAAGGCAAGATCGATGGCGATCGCCAGGTCCTGACCCTCCTCCATTCGGCCAATGACCACCTGCTCGGCAAAGAGGCGACGCTGGCGCTCGATAAAGGCGCCATAGATCAGGGCCCTGAACTTCTTCTGGGGATAGGGGGTATCGAGCAGGGTCTCCATGGTCAGGATGGCGGCACCGGTGCGACCGCGCAGTTGATAGTCGGGGACGAGGGGGAAGTGCTTGCCTAGGCGGGGGGGTGGCCGAAACCCGCTGATGCGGCTGTACATGTCACCCAGAATGAATCCAAGCATAAAACCTCCGAAGTCAGATGACGGGGATCGCGATGCGATCGCATGTGCCACTCCCGGGCAGATGAGTGCCGATCCGTGCTGCTCGTCGGCAGGGTCCCTGATTTCATTATTAATCATACAGTTAATAATCCACCCAAACCCCGACCCAGGTCGCAATAACGGCAGTTGATGACAAAGAACACAAATAAGGGTGGTGCGGGGAAGATGAGCCGGCTGTATCGCGAGGAGTGCGGGATACGCCAGGGCGGCAAAGCAGGGCGGACTCCGAGGCCCCCTCACAGGGAGGGTCATGACAGGAGCGATAGGCATCGGGGGCGGCAAGTCGGGGCAGGCAAGGGGAAGGCCCCCTCCCCTTGCTTATGAGCCTTGTTGGCGGGCTGCGTTCGCGCCGCTGAAAAGATATGGCATAGGCGGTGTGGCGACCCGCCCATGTCAGCCTCCGCCGCAGGGGCTAAAAAGCGCCCTCTCTTTCTCCCGTATTTATGTCATGACCTGTGGCCATGCAAAGAGGGTGAATGTTATTTCAGTGTGCTCATCGCAGCATATTTTGGCGGCGCTGAACAGGGCGTCGAGAGAGCGATAAATAGATAGCTATGCAAAACCGGGAGAATAAGCTGCAATTTCGCCAAAAGTATTAACGGAGGATTCACAGGCTGTAACCCTGATGCGCGACAATATGGCGCTATCTGGTTCCACTTTCATGGTAAAGCGGGATCATCATCACCTTTATTTGCCATGCCCGTCATGAATTGAATCGCAAAATGAATATATTTCACTCTGTTGAGCCACCTCATAGAAACAGGATCCCGGTTTGCATCCCCGGATAACCGCCCCCTAGAATTCTCCCGTCTGAATCACCAGGCCAATTTCTCTCCCTTGTCTGTTGCACGCGCTGTCTGCATCGAAACAGGGCTCGACACTGTGATGATCGTTCTCCTTTTCTCCGTCGCCCTGCGGCGGGAACGGGCAACTGTTGCCGCAATATCACGAGTCATCAGCGTGCCGCATTCGGTCAGGGAAGAACAATGCGGCCCGGACCCTACATCAAAAACGAAAAAGGAGTATCGCCATGAGTGGTACCATCATCAAATCCGCCAGAAATACCCCCAATGCGCCTCAGGATCTGGGGCCCTATACCCAGAGCGTGGCCTTCTCCCACTACAACAATATTGCCGCCCAGCTCCCCGTCGACCCGAAAACGGGCGCGCTGGTCGCAGGGGATATCCAGGCCCAGGCCAGGCAGTGTCTCACCAATATCCAGGCCATCGTCCAGAGCATTGGCCACGGCATGGAGGACATGGTGAAGGTGACCCTGTTCCTCGCGGACATCGCCGACCTCGATGCCGTCAACGCCGTCTATCGGGAATTCTTCCCCCACTCGCTGCCGACCCGCACAGTGCTCGCCGTCGCCGGTCTGCCGCTCGGCGCCAGGGTGCAGATGGACGCCCTGCTCTCCAACGGGGAAGGCACCTTCCCCCAGGCTCCCTGCCCGCTGCTCAAGATCTCCCGCAACAGCGACCACGCCCCGCAGGATCCGCTCTCCAGCCAGAGCGTCGCCTTCTCCCATTACAACAATATCGGTGCCCAGCTGCCCCTCGACCCCGCCTCCGGCGCCCTGGTTGACGGTGGCATTCGCGAGCAGGCGGCCCAATGCCTGCGCAATATCAAAACCGTGCTGGAGAGCATCGACGTGCCCTTCGACGACATCGTCAAGGTGACTGTCTATCTGACTAATCTGGCGGATCTCGACGCCGTCAACGAGGTCTACACCACCTTCTTCCCCGATTCGGCCATTGCCCGTGCCGTCGCCTATCTGCCGGCCCGCAGCGTGATCGCGGCCTCTGCCCTGCCGCTGGGTGCCCGGGTGCAGATGGATGCGGTCATCTCCCACGGTGACGGCACCCCGCCCCAGCTGGTGGAAGACAGGCACAACCTGGTGATCCGTGCCCGCAATACCGACAAGGCACCGAGAAGCCCGCTGCATAGCCAGAGCGTCGCCTTCTCCCACTACAACCATATCGCCGGCCAGCTGCCGATCGACATGGCCACCGGCAAGGTGCTGACCGGCTGTATCCGTGAGCAGACCGTCCAGTGCCTCGGCCATATCAAGGCGATTGTGGATAGCATCGGCCATGTGATGGACGATATCGTCAAGGTCAATATCCAGGTGAAGAACATCGCGGATCTGGCGGACGTGGATGCCATCTACGCCAAATATTTCCCGGGCTATCTGCCTGCCCGCACCGTGATTGGCGTGAGCGAGCTGCCCGCCGGCGCCCTGGTGCAGATTGATGCGGTGATGTCCAATGCGGAAAGTACCCCGCCGCAGGTGTAAGGGTTGTTGCTAATAGTAAAAAAGACACCGGCTTCAGGCCGGTGTCTTTTTCTATTCCCCATTCATGCACACATGCACACTGATAGTGTCATAACTCAGCGTATATATCTTTCATGTGCTTATCTCCTTTCTTATAGCCGGGAGGGTCGACATGAAAAACATTGTTTGTAACTACGAGATTAGATATGTCATCGACCAGACATAAATCCCACTCATGCCCTGGAGTTACATGCATTCCCTCAGTTTGGTAGCAACGTAATACGACATTGTCTTTACGGGACACCCCTACAGCAACAGGTTTAGCTTTTCGAACATAACCACTATATGTAAATTCTATTTCTTTTCGGCTATTTATTGCATCAATCAAGTCACGAATCATATATATCTCTCCTTGATAAAATAAGCAGGAATACTACTCCATCCAAAAAGACTCAATGGTGACCATAATCACAGAATTTGAAATGTATTTCATGGAGAAAAATATTAATTTATGAATTCAATGAGTTAATTGATATAAAGGCAATTCTGCTTACAGAAAATGCGTTTTACTTAAAAGTCCGATCTCATTCAAGTTAACAACGAAAAAAATATAAAAAACGCCCCCCATCTTGCGATGGAGGGCGTTTTATCGTTCTGGCTATTGGGCCTGGGCGGCCCAATATTCAGCGATTACAGGGGCTGTTACAGGGATTCAGCGGTCGCCACCACGTTTTCCACGGTAAAGCCGAATTCCTTGAACAGCAGCTCGGCCGGGGCGGACTCACCGAAGGTGGTCATACCGATGATCTTGCCGCCGAAACCGACGTACTTGTACCAGTAGTCGGCGATGCCCGCTTCGATGGCCACACGCTTGGTGACGGCGGCCGGCAGGACGGACTCCTTGTACTCGGCGGACTGGGCATCGAACACGTCGGTAGACGGGATGGAGACCACGCGCACGGCACGGCCCTTGGCAGTCAGCTGCTCATAGGCGGCCACGGCCAGCTCCACTTCGGAACCGGTGGCGATCAGGATCAGCTCCGGGGTACCGGCGCAATCCTTCAGCACGTAACCACCCTTGGCGGCATCGGCCAGTTGCTGGGCGGTGCGGTCCATCTGGGCCAGGTTCTGACGGGAGAAGATCAGGGAAGTCGGGCCGTCGGTTCGCTCGATGGCGTGTTTCCAGGCGATGGCGGACTCTACCTGGTCACACGGGCGCCAGGTGCTCATGTTCGGGGTCAGACGCAGGGAGGCGATCTGCTCGACCGGCTGGTGAGTCGGGCCATCTTCACCCAGACCGATGGAGTCGTGGGTGTAGACGAAGATGGCGCGCTGCTTCATCAGGGCGGCCATGCGCAGGGCGTTGCGGGCGTACTCCATGAACATCAGGAAGGTGGCGCCGTAGGGGATGAAACCACCGTGCAGGGCGATGCCGTTCATGATGGCGGACATGCCGAACTCGCGCACACCGTAGTGGATGTAGTTGCCTGCGGCGCTCTCGGGAGTCAGGGACTTGGAGCCGGACCACATGGTCAGGTTGGACGGCGCGAGATCCGCGGAGCCGCCCATGAATTCCGGCAGCAGCTTGCCAAAGGCTTCCAGGGAGTTCTGGGACGCTTTACGGGTCGCGATCTTGGCCGGGTTGGCCTGCAGGGTTTCGATGATCTTGGCGGATTCAGCAGCCCAGTTGGCCGGCAGCTCGCCAGCGGTGCGGCGCTTGAACTCGGCAGCCAGGGCCGGGTGAGCGGCTTCATAGGCGGCGAACTTGGCAGCCCAGTCGGATTCGAGCTTGGCGCCCTTCTCCTGACCGTTCCACTCGGCGGCGATGTCGGCCGGGATGACGAACGGCGCGTGGTCCCACTTCAGGAAGGCACGGGCGGCGGCGATCTCGTCGTTGCCCAGCGGTGCGCCGTGGCAGTCGTGGGAGCCGGACTTGTTCGGGGAACCGTAGCCGATGATGGTGCGGCAGCAGATCAGGGTCGGCTTGCCGGTCTCGGCCTTGGCGGCTTCGATGGCGGCGTTGATGGCTTCCGGGTTGTGACCGTCAACGGCCGGGATGACGTGCCAGCCGTAGGCTTCGAAGCGCTTGGGAGTGTCGTCGGTGAACCAGCCTTCTACGTGACCGTCGATGGAGATACCGTTGTCATCCCAGAATGCAATCAGCTTGCCCAGACCCAGGGTGCCGGCCAGGGAGCAGGCTTCGTGGGAGATACCTTCCATCAGGCAGCCGTCGCCCATGAAGGCGTAGGTGTAGTGGTCGACGATGTCGTGACCCGGCTGGTTGAACTGCTCGGCCATGGCCTTCTCGGCGATCGCCATGCCCACGGCGTTGGTGATGCCCTGACCCAGCGGACCGGTCGTGGTTTCAACGCCCGGCGCATAACCGTACTCCGGGTGACCCGGGGTGCGAGAGTGCAGTTGGCGGAAGTTTTTCAGATCGTCGATGGAGAGGTCATAACCGGAGAGGTGCAGCAGGGAGTACAGCAGCATGGAGCCGTGGCCGTTGGAGAGAATGAAACGGTCGCGGTCGGCCCACTTGGGGTTGTTCGGGTTGTGTTTGAGGTGGCTGCGCCACAGCACTTCAGCGATATCCGCCATTCCCATGGGGGCGCCCGGGTGACCGGAGTTGGCTTTTTGAACGGCATCCATACTCAATGCACGAATGGCATTGGCAAGCTCTTTACGAGAAGGCATCTGTATCTCCTGCGATTGCTTCATTTGATGGCCAAGATTAAGGCGCGTTATTGTCCCAGCAGGGGGCGCGGCGTGCAAATATTATCTGGGCGAATAAAGTGGCTTTGGGAGCACAATCGCTTTTCTGGGCGGGGAAAACGATTCAATCCGCCCCCTGCCTTACCTCCATGGAGGTGGATCCCTTCCCCATCCCGCCCCGGGCGGCTCCACCCCCAAATAGTGCTGGCAATCACCGGATGACCTATTTAAAATAGACGTCCAGATGTAGATACCTCTACAGTCATCCTGTCATTATCCGGTTATGGCCAAGGCGATAACCCTTACGAATCGAGAACCAAACATGGCAAAGCTGTTTACTTCCGAGTCGGTCTCCGAAGGCCATCCCGATAAAATCGCCGACCAGATCTCCGATGCGGTGCTGGACGCCATCCTGCAACAGGACACCAAGGCGCGCGTCGCCTGCGAAACCCTGGTCAAGACTGGCATGGTGATGGTAGCCGGCGAAGTGACCACCTCTGCCTGGGTCGACATCGAACAGATCGTGCGCGATACCGTGCGCGAGATTGGTTACACCCACTCCGACATGGGCTTCGACGCCGACTCCTGCGCCGTGCTGAACGCCATCGGCAAACAGTCTCCGGACATCAACCAGGGCGTCGACCGTACCGACCCGCTGGAGCAAGGTGCCGGTGACCAGGGCCTGATGTTCGGCTACGCCACCAACGAAACCGACGTGCTGATGCCCGCGCCCATCACCTACTCCCACCTGCTGGTGAAGCGTCAGGCAGAAGTGCGCAAGAACGGCACCCTGCCGTGGCTGCGTCCGGACGCCAAGAGCCAGCTGACCTTCGCCTACGACGACGCAGGCAAGATCCTGGGTGTCGATGCCGTGGTGCTCTCCACCCAGCATTGCGACTCCATCAACCACAGCGATCTGGTGGAAGCGGTGCGCGAAGAGATCATCAAGCCGGTGCTGCCGGCCGAGTGGATCAACAAGGACACCAAGTACTTCATCAACCCGACCGGCCGTTTCGTCATCGGCGGCCCCATGGGTGACTGCGGTCTGACCGGTCGCAAGATCATCGTCGACACCTACGGCGGCATGGCCCGTCACGGTGGTGGCGCCTTCTCCGGCAAGGATCCGTCCAAGGTGGACCGCTCCGCCGCCTACGCCGCCCGCTACGTGGCCAAGAACATCGTGGCCGCAGGCCTCGCGGATCGCTGTGAAGTGCAGGTCTCCTACGCCATCGGCGTGGCCGAGCCCACCTCCATCAGCGTCGAAACCTTCGGTACCGGCAAGGTGGCCGAAGCCCTGCTGGTCAAGCTGGTGCGCGAGTTCTTCGAGCTGCGCCCCTATGGTCTCATCGAGATGCTGGATCTGAAGCGCCCGATCTACCAGGCAACCGCCGCTTACGGCCACTTCGGCCGCGACGAGTTCCCCTGGGAGAAGACCGACAAGGCCGAGCTGCTGCGCGCTGCCGCTGGCCTGTAAGGCTCGTGGTTGTGATAAAAGGGGAGCCTGGCTCCCCTTTTGCTTTTGTGTCCTGTCCCGAGGATCCCATGCCTGCCACTGCCACCCGGCTTGACCCCGCCCTCATCGAGACGCTGCTCGCGCGCGTCGATGCCTGCTTTGTGCAGGCCGAAACGCGTCTTGGCCGCACCTTTCCCCGTCCGCAAGTCCACTGCAACATGCGGGGCCGGGCGGCAGGATCGGCGCGGCTGCAAACCTGGGAGCTGCGTTTCAATCCGGCGCTCTATCAGGCCAATCAGCAGGCGTTTCTCAGGGAAGTGGTGCCCCACGAGGTGGCGCACCTGCTGGTCTATGCGCTCTGGGGAGAGGGGCGCGGCAAGAGCCGGGTACTGCCCCATGGTCGCCAGTGGCAGTCGGTGATGCGGGAGCTGTTCGGTCTCGAACCCAGCACCACCCACAGCTTAGATCTGGGGGTGCTGGCCCAGCGCACCTTCGTGTATGCCTGCGCCTGCCAGCAGCATCCCCTCTCCGTGCGCCGCCACAACAAGGTGATGCGCGGCGAGGCCCGCTATCACTGCCGCCGCTGTCGCCAGCCCCTGGTGTGGCAGCGCGACACGACGGCGGATTGAGTCACCCCGTGTCGCGCTCCTGTGATAGGGTGCGCGCTTACTTCATTCAACTGTCTCATTGCCAAGGATATTCATGTTTCGCCCTCTGCTCTCCCTCTGCCTGGCCCTGCTGGTCAGCGCCCCGGCCCATGCCGACAACATCCAGACCTTTCGCGCCGCCAAGCAGGATCTGAACAAGCTCTACCAGAGCCACCCCGTCACCTTCTACTGCGGCTGCAACATCAAGTTCAGCGGCAAAAAGATGGCCCCCGACTGGGAGAGCTGCGGCTACCTGCCGCGCAAGCAAGCCGAGCGGGCCTCCCGCATCGAATGGGAGCACGTGGTGCCCGCCTGGGAGTTCGGCCACCAGCTCCAGTGCTGGCAGGACGGGGGTCGCAAGAATTGCGGCAAGAGCGACGAGTTCAACAGGATGGAGGGAGACATGCACAACCTCTTCCCCGCCATCGGCGAGGTGAACGGTGATCGGGCGAACTTCCGCTTCAGCGACTGGAACGGCAAACCGAACCAGTACGGCAAGTGCCAGATGCTGGTGGACTTCAAGGAGCGACAGGTGCAGCCGCCCAAGGGGCCGGTGCGTGGCCAGATCGCCCGCGCCTACCTCTACATGAGCCAGCAGTACGGAGTGCGTCTGGCGGCCCAGCAGCGCAAGCTTTACGAAGCCTGGGACAGGCAGTATCCGGCTGATCGCTGGGAGTGCGAGCGCAACCGCCGTATCGGCAAGCTGCAGGGCAATACCAATCCCTTCATTGAAAAGCAGTGCCAATAACCCCATTTGACCAGGGAGGGGGAACGTCCCCCTCATCCTGAATCCCTTCACTCTCTGTCTCGCGAGTCTTGCTCGCCGCCGTGCAGTAGGGTATTGAAGGGTTTCCAAGCAAGAGACTGACTATCTGCCATGCGCATTCCACGTATCTATGAACCGGCCGGCCTGCAGGTTGGCCAGACCCTCGCCCTGTCAGAAGACGGTGCCAATCACATCGGCCGCGTGCTGCGCATGCAGCCGGGCCAGCAGCTCGAGCTGTTCAACGGCGACGGCAACCAGTACCCCGCCACCATCGCCAACGTCGGCAAGAAGTCGGTGGAAGTGACCATCGACAGTTGCGAGACCCGCTCGGTGGAGTCCCCCCTTGCCATCCACCTGGGTCAGGTGATCAGCCGCGGCGACAAGATGGACTTCACCATCCAGAAATCCGTGGAGCTCGGCGTCACCTGCATCACGCCCCTCTTCTCCGAGCGCTGCGGCGTCAAGCTGCCCGCCGATCGGCTGGAGAAAAAACGCGAGCAGTGGCAAAAAGTGGTGATCAGCGCCTGCGAGCAGTGCGGCCGCAATACCGTGCCCGAGGTGCGCATGCCGATGGAGCTGGACGCCTGGCTGGCGGAAGAGACTCAGGAGCTCAAGCTCAACCTGCACCCGCGCGCCCCTTACAGCATCAACACCCTGCCCATCCCTGAGCACGGCGTGCGCCTGCTGATCGGCCCGGAAGGGGGCTTGTCCGGCGACGAGATCGCCCGTACCGTGCAGGAAGATTTCAAGGAGATGCTGCTGGGGCCGCGGGTGCTGCGCACCGAAACCGCCGCCCTGACGGCGATTACTGCACTTCAGTGCCGCTTTGGCGATCTGGCCTGACAGCCGACCCCACCCCGACCCTCCCCTTCGCAGGGGAGGGAGCAACAGGCCCCTCCCCCTTGTGAAGGGGGAGGCAGGGAGGGGGTCATCACATCCAATCGAGCCACAAGAAGGATATTCGGATGACCATTAAACTCGGCATCGTGATGGACCCCATCTCGGCCATCAACATCAAGAAGGACTCCAGCTTCGCCATGCTCGAAGAGGCGCAAAAGCGCGGCTACGAGCTGTTCTATCTGGAGATGAAGGATCTCTACATGGAGGCCGGTCGCGCCTTCGGTACCATGCGCCCGCTCACCGTCAAATATGACTATGCCGACTGGTACAGCCTCGGCGAGGTGGTGGATCAGCCGCTCTCCAGCCTGGATGTGATCCTGATGCGCAAGGATCCCCCCTTCGACACGGAGTTCATCTACGCCACCTACATGCTGGAGCGGGCCGAGGATGAGGGCTGCCTCATCGTCAACAAGCCCCAGAGCCTGCGCGACGCCAACGAGAAGCTCTACACCGCCTGGTTTGCCGAGCACACCCCGACCACGCTCGTCACTCGCAGAGCAGACAAGCTGCGGGCCTTCCACGCCAGGCACAAGGACGTCATCCTCAAGCCGCTGGACGGCATGGGCGGCGCCTCCATCTTCCGCATGAAGGAGGATGACGCCAACGTCGGCGTCATCATCGAGACATTAACCTCTCACGGCAGCCAGTACTGCATGGCGCAGACCTATCTGCCCGCCATCAAGGATGGCGACAAGCGGGTGCTGGTGGTGGACGGTGAACCGGTTCCCTACTGCCTGGCCCGGATCCCGGCCCAAGGGGAGACCCGTGGCAACCTGGCTGCCGGCGGCCGTGGTGAGGCGCGCCCCTTGAGTGACGCGGACTGGGCCATCGCCCGCGCGGTGGGCCCGACCCTGAAAGAGAAGGGGCTCATCTTCGTCGGCCTCGACATCATCGGCGATCGCCTGACCGAGATTAACGTCACCAGCCCGACCTGCATCCGCGAGATTGAGGCGGCCTTCGACGTCTCCATTACCGGCATGCTGATGGACGCCATCGAGCGCCGACTGGGCCGCTGACCCCTTCGTTGCCGCGGCGAGGAAACACACACAAGGGGCCGTGAAGGCCCCTTTGACTGCCGGCAAAAAGCGGTTTTGCCCGCCGCCATCAACTGCCATAATCACCCCAAATACCTTTGCACGCTAAGAGATACATACGCTCCATGCAAACACTGCAAAATCACTTTCTGCTCGCCATGCCGAGCCTCACGGACGCCTATTTCCAGCGCTCCCTGGTCTATCTGTGCGAACACAGCAGCGAAGGCGCCATGGGACTGGTGGTCAACATTCCGGTCGACATGTCCCTGGACGCCATGCTGACCAAGCTCAACCTCAATCCCCCCGCCACCGCCGAGATGAAACAGCCGGTGTTGCAGGGGGGCCCGGTGCACGGGGATCGCGGCTTCGTGCTGCACAGCTTCCGCCCGGGCTTCAACTCCACCCTGCAGGTGAGCGACGAGATGATGGTCACCACCTCCAAGGACATCCTGGAGACCCTGGGCACCGACGAGGCGCCGGACCACTGGCTGGTGGCGCTCGGTTACGCCGGCTGGAGTGCAGGTCAGCTCGAGCAGGAGCTGGTGGATGGCGCCTGGCTGGTGATCCCCCCCAATCCCAAGCTGGTCTTCGATACCCCCATCCACCTGCGCTGGCAGCAAGCCGCCGCGAGCATTGGGGTCAACCCCCTGCACCTCTCCAGCCAGGTGGGGCATAGCTGACACCCCGGCCCTCCCCCCCACAAGCAGGGGGAGGCAGGGAGGGGGCTTCCCCCTTCATTTATCCATCCATTTCGAGGAGACCCCATGTCATCACGCAGCATCATGGGCTTTGACTACGGCACCAAGAGCATCGGTGTCGCCATCGGCCAGGAGCTCACGGGCAGCGCCCGCCCCCTTCGCTCCCTCAAGGCGAACGACGGCATCCCCAACTGGGACGAGATAGAGAAGTTGATCAAGGAGTGGCAACCGGATCTGCTGATCGTCGGTCTGCCGCTCAACATGGATGGCACGGACCAGGAGATCACGGTGCGAGCTCGCAAGTTCGGCAATCGCCTGCACGGTCGCTTCGGCAAGCCGGTGGAGTTCAAGGACGAGCGGCTCACCACCACGGATGCCCGCGCCCGCCTGTTTGAACGTGGCGGCTACAAGGCGCTGGACAAGGGGAGCGTGGACGGCGTCTCCGCCCAGCTCATCGTCGAAGCCTGGATGGAAGAGCAGTACGACTAAACCGGGGTGCCTCCTCCCCCTTGCTTCTCTTTCGCCGCCCCGCTCTCCATGGGCCCGCCCCAGGCAAAACGCGTCATCCCCGCTGCGGCCAGGCCATAGAGCCGCCGGATCTCCCCCCGCAACCACATCACCTTGGCATCCTGATTGTGGCGCTTGTGCCACAGCAGGATGAAGGCGATCTCCAGCTGGGCATAGAGAGACTCTTCCAGCGGCAACGGCATGGGGATGAGGTCGGGGTGATGTCTGGCGGCATAGTCCGCGCAATATGAGGGCACCACGGCGATCAGCTCGTGGCTCTTTTGGGCGGCGATGTGCAGCGCCTGCTCGAAGCTCGCCACCATGATGGGCACCTGCCGCCTGTGGCCTTCGTCCTCCAGCAGATCATCCAGTGCCCAGCTGTCGCTGGCCTCCCACACCACGCTCACCTGGGGGCAGGCCAGAAAGCGGGTCAGCGACCACGTCTGCCCGAGCAAGGGGTGATCCTTGCGCAGGAACACCACGGGACGATCGCAGAACAGCACCTCGTGATCGATGTAATAGGGCAGCCGGTTGACCCTGGCATGGGAGCGGCCGTGGGTCTCCCGGGCGCAGAAGCCGAGATCCGCCTCTCCGTTGACGATGTCGTTGAGGGAGTGGTGATCCCAGCCCAGCATCCTGACCACGGAGTGGGGGTACTTCTGGTAGATGGTCGTGGGCAGCTCGCTCAGGAAGCTGATGCCAAAGGGGGACTCCATCACCAGACTGAAGCGGGCCCCCTCGGGGATCGCCTCGCGGTTGAGGGTGCTGATGCTCTCGGTGAGCTGGAACCAGGTCTTGAGCTCCTCTGCCAGGGTCAGGGAGAGGTTGGTCGGCTGCAAGCCCTGGCGCACGCGCACGAAGAGGGGATCCCCGAACCAGTCCCGCAGCTTGCCGAGCGCCTTGCTCACCGCCGACGGGGTGACACACAGCTTCTTGGCCGCCCCCGCCACGCTGCGCTCCTGCATCAGGTGCCTGAAGACCACCAGCAGGTTCAAATCGAGTTCACCCAGATTGCGCATCGCGTCTCTCCTATCCCCGAGCCCGGACTCGCCGTACCGCACGCCATGGTAGCAGCACCTTGACCACCAGGTAACCGAGCAGCGCCAGCAGGAGTGCCAGGATCAGCATCCAGAGCGCAGGCATCCCCAGATGGCCCATCCCCCAGATGAAGAGCCCGGACAACCCTATCTGCATGATGCAGAGCAGGGCACTGGCCGATGCCACCTGATCCCCGCACACATCCAGCGCCTCCCCCATCGCCACCCCGAACCCGCAGGAAAACCCGATGCAGACCAGGGCACACCCCGCCAGCAGCCAGGACAGGCCGCCTTCGGGCCCGCTGCTGCACAACAGGGCGAGCAAGGCCAGCAGGTAGGCGAGGTGGGAGAGCGCCAGCACCCTTGCCTTGCCGAGCCAGCGCAGCAGCAAGGGGGTCAGGAAGGAAGCGGACATGCTCACCCCGGCCATCGCCATCATCAGCCGGGTGTACTGCTCGGGAGGCAGGCCGAACGTGGTCATCAGGACGAGGGGCGAGACGCTCACATAGACCAGGATGGCGGTCACGCTGGCGCTGGTCAGCAAGGCGCGCTGCATGAAGGGGGCCGTGCCCAGCAGGGCCAGCGGCGATGCCCCCGCAGGCTGGCGGGCGGGGCGGGTCTCCTTGAGCAGTCGCAGGTTGACCAGGGCACTGATGGCGGCCACCAGCGCCATGCCCACGAAGATGCCGCGCCACTCGAAGTGCGACAGGATGAGATAACCGAGTACGGGAGCCAGCACCGGAATGACGCAGATCACGCCGTTGATGAGGGAGAGAGCCATCGCGAGGCGCGCCTGGCTCAGCACATCCCGCAGCACGGTGAAGGTCATGATGTAGAGCGCTCCAGCGCCCACCCCTTGCCAGAAACGCCCCAGATAAAACTGGGCGATGCCGGTCGCCTCCGCCGCCACCAGGGAGGCGACCACGAAGATGAGGGCGCCCCCCAGAACCACGGGGCGCCTGCCATGGCGATCCGCCAGCATGCCCCCCGGCAGCACGGTAGCCGCCATGCCCAGCAGATAGATGGAAAAAGCGGTGTGGATCTGCGCCTCGCTCCCCTGCAGGGTTTGCGCAATGCGGGGCACGGCCACCAGATAGAGATCGATCCCGAGGGGATAGAGGATGATCATCAGAAAAGTACACAGCAGAAACATACCCATGAAGGCTCCATAGCAGCAGGTTTCACCATCACAGGTGCGCTGTCAGCGAGATTGACAACTCAATCCTGCAAAAGCAGAGGAAGATGCCGGGCACTATAGAGCGGGCGGCCTGCCGGGGCCTAGTGACGAGATGGCACTCGGTGGATGCCAATCCGGACATCTCCCGCAGGAGAGGTCCGGATTGGCATGCTCATCGACCCACCCCCTGACAGGTCGCCCTTGAGGGGTCGGGTCCGAGGTAACGGGCACGCCGCGATGCGACGTGCCCTCAAGGCTCAGCGAAGGCGCACCATTACCTGGCCAGTTTCGTCAGGATGGCGTGAGCCGCCTTGATGCGCGCCTCGTTGGGGTAGTTGCGATTGGCCAGCATGACGACGCCGATCCCTTTGGCCGGCACGAAGGCCACATAGGCCCCGAAGCCGTTGGTCGAGCCGGTCTTGTTGAAGAGCACAGGGTGCCCTGCCGCAGCGGGCGCGGGCGCCGCCGGGTTCGTATTATAAATCATCGCCGGGGAGTTGCCCGCCAGCAGCGTCTGCTCGCTGACGGGATAGGCGTAACGCTCCCAGCCCAGTCCCTGGGTCATCTCCCCCACCGCATACTGGCCCTGGTGAGTCAGGTCGATGGCCTGCTGCATGGCCGCATTATCCACCCCGCTGATGTTCGCCTTCACAAAGCGCAGCAGATCCGCCGAGCTGGTCTTGATGCCGTAGGCCTCGTCCGCCAGCATGCCGGGAGTGACGCGGATGGGCTTGTCCTCCTTCGAGTAGCCGTAGGCGTAGTGCCCCATGGCCTGCTCGGGCACATTGAGGTAGGTATGGTACAGGCCAAGCCCCGGCAGGATCGTCTGCTCCATCAGGCGATCGAACGGCTGCTTCATGCTGCTCGCCGCCAGATAGCCAAAGAGCCCGATGCTGGGGTTGGCGTACTGGCGATGGGAACCCGGCGAGTAGGCTGGGGTCCACTGGCGGTAGTAGGCCTGCATCTTCTCGAGCGAATCCACCTCCTCGGGGAATTGCAGCGGCAAGCCGCCTGCGCTGTAGGTAGCCAGCTCCCCCATGGTGATGTTGTCAAAGGCGGATCCCTTGAGCCAGGGGGCGAACAGACTCGCCTTGTCATCGAGCTCGAAGCCCCCCTGCACCACGGCGTAGGCCCCCAGCGTCGCGGTCAGGGTCTTGCTCACGGAGCCTATCTCGAACAGGGTCTGCTCGCTGACACCGACCGCGCGCTCCCGATCGGCCACACCGTAGTTGAAATAGTGGGCCTTGCCATCCTTGAGCACGGCCACCGCCATGCCCGGGATCCTGTGCTCCTTGAGCAGCGGCCGGATGCTGGCATCCACCACGGGGCGCAGGGGATCGGTCGCCGCCTTGTCACCGGCATGAGCCAGACCGGCCCACATCAGGGTGGCCAAAGCGCCCCACAGGATGGATTGTCGTTGTTGCATAGCATGTCTCCTGACTGTCGTTAGCAAGGTATCGCCATGGCGGCGACTGATGAGCCCAGCATAGTCCCACGAGGTGTGCTGCCGATGAGGCTCTGTGAAGTCTGTGTGAAGCCACCCCCTCTTTTTACCCATGAAAAAGGGGAGCCATGGCTCCCCTTCAATCACCTTGCAACACGGGCTTATTTCTGGTTCTTCGCGGGATCTTGGGGAAGTGGAAGTTGACAGACAGGGTGCTGGTAAACTGGCTGTCTCCAAACACACCACCACCATCACCCTGCTGTCGCCGTGCATCATATTGATATTGCCTCCTTCTGGCCAGGTTATACCGTCAT
>NZ_JALIHH010000093.1:0-6127 GCF_022869435.1 Aeromonas sp. LsrichE-8G | reverse complement strand
TGGTTGAAGAAGTTTCGCCGGTTTTCAACGAGATATGAAAAGCTAGCCAAGAGTTTTGCAGCCTTTATCAAACTGGCTTTCTGCCTTCGCTACTTGCGCGAGTTATGTGTGGACAGAAAACCAGCATTTTGAGAACACAGCCTAGCGAGGTGACGACATGGACCACTCACTCCCCCTTATCACCACCCTGGTAGGCGGCCTTGTGCTGGCCTACCTCTTCGGCATGCTGGCAAGCCGCCTGCGCATCTCCCCCATGGTGGGCTACCTCGCGGCCGGCGTGGTATGCGGCCCCTTTACGCCGGGCTATGTCGCCGACCTGCGGCTCGCCCCCGAGCTGGCCGAAATCGGCGTTATCCTGCTGATGTTTGGTGTCGGCCTGCACTTTTCCGTGAAAGACCTGCTGTCGGTGAAACACATCGCCATCCCGGGAGCCATCGTCCAGATAACCCTTGCGACCCTGCTCGGCCTTGGCCTCTCCCAACTGCTCGACTGGACCGTGACCGCCGGCCTGGTGTTTGGCCTGGCCCTCTCCACCGCCAGTACCGTGGTGCTGCTGCGCGCCCTGGAGAGCCGCGGCCAGCTCGACACCAACGAGGGACGCATCGCCATCGGCTGGCTCATCGTGGAGGATCTGGTGATGGTGCTGGCCCTGGTACTGCTCCCCATCCTCGCCAACCTGCAGCAAGGGGGCGAGGCACTGACCCCGGCCCAGGTGATGGCGGATATCGGCCTGACCCTGGCCAAGGTGGCTGCCTTCATCGCCCTGATGGTCATCGGCGGGCGACGCCTCATCCCCTGGCTGCTAGCCCGCACCGCCGCCACCGGCTCCCGCGAGCTGTTCACCCTGGCCGTCCTCTCCTGTTCCCTGGGCATCGCTTTTGGCGCCGTCAAGCTGTTTGGCGTCTCCTTTGCCCTCGGCGCCTTCTTCGCCGGCGTCGTGATGAACAGCTCCCATCTGAGCCACAAGGCGGCCAACGACACCCTGCCCCTGCAGGACGCCTTTGCCGTGCTCTTCTTCGTCTCCGTGGGCATGCTGTTCGACCCCGTCATCCTGCTGCGCGAGCCCCTGGCCGTGCTGGCCACCCTGTTCGTCATCGTGATCGGCAAATCGGTGGCCGCCTTCGCCATCGTGCGGCTCTTTGGCCACAGCCAGCGCACGGCGCTGACCATCTCCGCCAGCCTGGCCCAGGTGGGGGAGTTCTCCTTCATCCTGATGGGTCTCGGGGTCATGCTCGAGCTGGTCCCCGGGGTCGCCCGGGATCTGGTGCTGGTCGGCGCCTGTTTCTCCATCGTGCTCAATCCGCTGGTCTTCAACCAGGTGGAGCGCTGGCTGAGGCGCCATCCCGAACCACGCACCGATGGGTCACCTCACCTCTGCCCCTTGCAGGGCCATGTGGTGGTAGTGGGCGCCGACGAGATAGGCCAGCACCTCATTCGGCAGTTGCATGAACAAGGCAGGGAGATGGTGGTGATCGACACCGACGAGCGACTGCTGGCCCCCTGGCGCGCCATGGGGATCACCTGTCTGGCGGGCCATCCCATCCAGCAGGATCTGCTGACGGCGGCGCTGCCCAACGCCAGCTGGCTGCTGATCACCCTGGATGACAGCCTGCTGGCCGGTGAGATAGCCATCAGGGCGCAGGAATACGGCGCCCTGATGCGCATCGCCGCCTGTGCCCACCAGCACGAGGAGGTGCATCATCTGCGCGTGCGCGGCGTGCATCAGGTGGTCAAGAGCGAGGAGGAGGCTGCGCGGCGACTCTGTCACCTCGCCATGGAGATCGCCTGAAGCTCATCGGAAGTAACGAGTCCCCACGACGGGGCCAGACAAGAAGCCCGGGCCTGCTGCCCGGGCTTTTTGCATGACGGGGCGATACTGCCGTCCCCTCACAGCAGATCGTGCTTGTCCAGCAGGCGATAGAGGGTGGCCCGGGAGATGTCGAGCGTGCGGGCCACCTCCTCGAGCTGATCGGGGAAGCGGGCCAGCGTCCGTTGCAAGGCCTGACGCTCCGCCGCTTCGCGCACCGCCTTGAGCGAGCCGTCGAGCAGCAGGCTGTCCATGTTGGTCAGCTCCATGTCATCGGCTTCGATGAAGGGGCCGCTGCACATGACCACCGCCCGCTGAACCCGGTTGCGCAGCTCCCTCACATTCCCCGGCCAGCCATAGGACTGCATGGCCTGGCGCGCCTTGCGGGTGAAGCTGAGCACCCGCCCGCCCCGCACTTCCGCCAGAATGTCATCGGCAAGGAGCTGGATGTCTTCCGCCCGCTCGCACAAGGCCGGGGTGCGCAGGCGCACCACGTTGAGCCGGTAGTAGAGATCCATGCGAAATCCGCCGCTGGCCACCGCCTGCTCCACATCGATATTGGTGGCCGCGATGATCCGCACATCCACACGACGCGTCAGGTGGCTGCCCACCGCCTCTATGCACTGCTCCTGCAAGAAGCGCAGCAGGGTTGCCTGATCCTCCAGTGGCAACTCCCCTATCTCGTCGAGAAACAGGGTGCCGCCATCGGCGGCCTCTATCTTGCCTATCTTGTGGTGCTGTGCCCCGGTGAAGGCCCCCTTGACGTGGCCGAACAGCTCGGACTGGATGAGCTGATGGGGCATGGCCCCGCAATTGACCGCCACGAAAGGGCTCTCCTCCCCGAACGTGCTGTAGTGCAGCTCCCGGGCCACCAGCTCCTTGCCCGTGCCGCTCGGTCCCGTCACCAGTACGGGCAGGCGGCAATGCTGCAACCGCACGATCTGGTCGCGCAACTGGCGGATGGGGGCGCTCTCCCCCTGGATGAAACGAAGCTGGGGTTGCAGTCGGGGGCGGTGTCGCCGGATGAGGCGCGCCATCCCCAGGGCATGTCCCAGGCTGTGGGAGAGCCTGTCTCTGTCCAGGGGAAAGGTGTGAAAATCATGAAAACAGGCTGCCAGCAAATTGCGAAGGGCTTCGCTGGCGAGACAGTCCCGCTGGATGAGGCCGATCCACAAGGCGCCGGAGTGCTGCGCAATCAGGTTGTAGAGGGCTTCGTGCTGCTGATGCTCGATCACCACCAGCACCAGGGGATAGTCCTTTTCCTGCAGTTTTTTCTCTGCCACCACCAGGGAGCTTGCCTGCTCCACCTGCCACTCGCCTTGTTCCAGCAGGCTTTCCAGTACGGCACATGAATTGATGAGCAACAATGCCGTTTCTGTCATAGGGACAACTCCTTGTTATCGCCACTGCACGAAGGAGTCTGACGACTTGTCCAGATAACTCCCTTTATCATCAAATGGCGCCATTTAATATGGCCAGACGATGATAACTATAAACCATCCCGCCTTTAGATTGATGGCACCACAATATTGAGACAGCCAAATTATCCGTGAGAAAAAATAAATCCATTGATAAATAAGCGCTTACTTCACGACATAATATGTCGCTCTCAATATTGAGACGTAAAAACAATTACATCAAATAAAAAAAAACTAAAAATCATATGGTTGTAAATTGGCATGGTCGTTGCTCTCTCCAATAAGCCCTCCTGGCAGATGGAGACAGAACATGAAAATATATATTGCATTGGCAGCATTTCCTTTTCTGGCATTTGCCCCCCCCTCAATGGCGCAAAACCGGGTCGATCTCGGTGCTCAGGCATTGAGCAATATTCGTGGTTCCATGGGCGTCAATATGGTTGCCGGCAATAACAACCAACAAGGCAATCTTGCCGCCATCGCCATTTCGGGTCCGGCCGTCATTCAATTTGGTCAGCTGAATCAATCCACCACCAATCTGAACGGCAGCCAGAGCGTCGCCATCCTGGGCTCGGCCCTGAGCCAGAACCGGGGACTGGTCGGCATCAATCAGGGGGCGGGTGAGGGCAACCAGCAACTGAACGCCTTCGCCCTGTCCCTCGATGACAGCGGCCTGGGTGTCGTGACCGACATCAATCTCAGCTCCAGCGTCGCGAAGACCCCAGGGGGAAAGCCCCCCGCCAACACCACTACCAGCATCTATCTGGATGACACCGCCCTCACGGGCAGCAAGGGGGTCATTCAGGTGAACCAGGTCACGGGACAGGGAAACCAGTCAGTCAACATGGTTTCCCTGCCCCTGGCTGGCGCAGTAACGGCATCCCCATGATGCCGCAGGGATAGGAAGCCAGGCCCGGGGGTATCAGCCGATGGGCATATCTTCCGCTGAAAGTTCAATGGAGAGACTCATTATGCGTGGACTTATTTATAGCTCATTAGCCGCCGCGGTCATCATGGCCATGTCGGGCACTGCATCCGCCGATTACCGCGGTGACAGAGATGAGACAGGGGCAACCTTGACCAAGAAGGTCAAGGCAGAAGTCGATGTGGAATACGAAGGCAGGGTCAATGTCGGCGGCTACATCAACGTCAACAAACTCGGCATGGCCGTCGTGGACAACCAGCAGTCCAGTTCCATGATAGGCACCGCCAATACAAGAACGGAGAACACGAGCAAGATCGACGGCTCGTTCAAGGGTGCATCCGGTAACATCGGCGCCAACGTCGCAGCCGGTGACTCCAACGTACAGGGCAACAGCGCTTCCCTGGCCGCCTATGACGAGGTCGATGCCGAGTTCATCATGGGTCGTGGTCAACAACAACATGGCGCCCCTGGCGGATCGTCGGATGCCGAGGTCTTCTCCACCCAGAGCGCCAGCAACAACTGGACGACCAATCACGGCCATCAGAACAAGGCCGGTGTGGGCGATGGGGCCTTCAAGGATGCCGCAGGCAACATCGGGGTCAACGTGACCTCGGGCTCGGGTAACGTCCAGGCCAACAACATGGCAGCCTCCGTGTCCACCGGCAACATGGCCGTGGCCACCGTGGCCAACAGCCAGAGCGTCTCCAAGAACATGACCGAAAACCAAAGCCTGAGCGCAACCAAGACGGTTGACAAGGCGGGTGTGTTCCTCGGTCTCAAGGCTTGGGGCGATTACGAGGGGGGCGGTACCGGTCATGATGTCAAGAAAGGACATGGCCACGACAATGACAACGACAGGTACGGCAACAACAACCCGAAAGATGGTGGCAAGTTCGAGTTCAAGGAAGAGGGTGACATCAAGCTCAGTGGGTACGCCGTCGGGTATATTCCCGTGGTCAACACCTACACCAGCCGCGAAACCTTCAACCGGGCAACCATCGATGGCGGCGCCTTCAACGGTGCCGTGGGCAACATCGGGGTGAACGTCTCCTCGGGGACCAACAACCTGCAAGCGAACAATCTCTCGCTGGCCGCAGGGTTTGCCAAGTAAGTCGATGCGAGGGGGCCCAGTGCCCCCTTTTTCCCTGACACTGGAGGTCTGAATGCGCTGGCTGTTGCTGTTGCTGTGCTGTCCTGCCGTCTGGGCAGGCTCGGTGCCACTGGGGGAGCATCTCCCGGCGCTGGGGGATCTCAACAAACCGGTGCAGAGCATTCTGGAGCGCCGGTACGCCAACATCGAGCGCCAACATACGGATTTCAGCTGCGGGGCCGCCGCCGTCGCCACCATCTTGCGCTACGCCTACGGCCATGCAACCAATGAACGCTGGGTCATGGATGGCATGCTTGCCATGGCAGACCCGGAGCAGGTCAAGCACTACGGCTTCTCCATGCTCGACATGAAGCAGTACCTGCAAATGCTCGGCATGCGGGTCAGAGGGTATCGACTGGGCGATGAAAAACTGCGCCAGGTGAGGGTGCCCACCATCGTCCTGCTCAACATTCGCGGCTATCAGCACTTTGCCGTGCTGCGGGCCATCGATCGCCACGATCGCGTCTATCTGGCAGACCCGGCCCTCGGCAACCGGGTGATCACGTTCAAGGAGTTCAAGGAGAGCTGGAACGGCATCCTCCTCGCCGTCATCGGCGCGGGCTATCGTCCCGATGCCCCCCTTGCCAACCCCTCTCCCCCGCTCTCTGTCAGAGGCAAGGATGGGCTCTTCGCCCCGGTCAATGAAACATCCCTGCTGGAATTCGGTTTTCAGCACAAAGAGCTAGGCTGTGTTCTCAAAATGCTGGTTTTCTGTCCACACATAACTCGCGCAAGTAGCGAAGGCAGAAAGCCAGTTTGATAAAGGCTGCAAAACTCTTGGCTAGCTTTTCATATCTCGTTGAAAACCGGCGAAACTTCTTCAACCA
>NZ_JALIHH010000092.1:0-456 GCF_022869435.1 Aeromonas sp. LsrichE-8G | reverse complement strand
GGACAAGAAAATCTCTTTTCTGGTCTGACGGCGCTTACTGCTGAATTCACTGTCGGCGAAGGTGAGCTGATGACTCATGATGAACCCTTTTTCATGGCTCCAGATGACAAACATGATCTCATATCAGGGACTTGTTCGCACCTTCCATAAGTACACCCCAGCCAAGAAAATAGAATCATCCGACATCTCTTCGTTGACGAACCCTTCACACTTTCTGGGTATGAAGCGTCGTTTTGAGTGTAATGCACCCTGTCATTTGATTCGGGCTTTTCCATACAAAAAACAGGTTTAATACAAGGTGATGCGCCCTTTTTATACCAATCGGATTAAACATTAGGTCAGTTTTATCCAATCTCGGCTACAAAGTGACATCACCCGCTCCACATCGGCAATAAAGTGCTTCCAGGCCGATGTGCAGGCATCAAGGATGTCGTCGTAATCCTTGAAGCTGCGATT
>NZ_JALIHH010000091.1:0-12949 GCF_022869435.1 Aeromonas sp. LsrichE-8G | reverse complement strand
ACAAATGGTTGGTTGCGGGGGCCGGATTTGAACCGACGACCTTCGGGTTATGAGCCCGACGAGCTACCGAGCTGCTCCACCCCGCGTCAGAGGTCGCCCATAATAGGCGCCAACGCTGAGATTGCAAGTAAATATCCTAAAAAAAGTTTATTCGGGGATTAAACCGTCACATACTGCGCTCTTTTGCAACAAATCGCAGTTTTTTCAGGCAGCTAGCGATCTCTCGCCCCTCAGGCCCCTCCCCGCGCTCCCCCCGACTTGCCCCTCTTTGCCATAAAAAAAGCCCGCACAACAAGGTGCGGGCGGGAGGATGCGCCGGGATCAGGCGAGCTGGTGCAACACGCTGGTCGCCGCAATCTGGGCGATGATGAGGCCGCACAGGGTCACGGAGACCACCACGGGGGCCGTCTCCTGCTGACGGTAGATGGGGCTGAACCAGAGCAGCAGGGCTGCGACCAGCAGGCCGGCCTGGGTCACTACCCCGGGGATCAGCGGGTCGAGCCCGGCGCTGCTCCCCTGCCAACCCACCAGCACCGCCAGCCAGATAAGACTCAGGATGGCGGAGACCAGCCCCGCCAGGGGCAGCAGCAGATTGAAGGCTTGCAGGCGGTGGCGGGCACGTAGCAGCATCAGGTGGGCAAAGGCCGACCCCAGCAGCACCATCTGCAGCAGGCCGCCGAGCCAGCCCTGGATCTGCATCAGACCCAGCCCGTAGAGGGCGAGCGGCATGGCGGGCAACCACAGCAGGGTGGCGGGGATGGCGCGCTTGCCCTCCAGACGAGACTGGACCAGGGAGAGCACGATACCGAGCACCAGGGCGGCCCCCCCGCTCCAGATGAGCCAGCCCGCAACCTTGGCCTCCACCGCCAGCATCAGAGAGAGCCCGGTGATCACCCAGACCGAGAAGAGCTGGGTAGTGATCCGCGAGCGCTGGCCCGGGCAGAGATCCCCGCGCCACAGGACGAGCCCCACGGCGATCAGGGCTCCCAGGGCCATCAGACCGGTCAGGGGAAAGAGCCAAAAAGGAAGTTGGACGAACATAGGGTCTCCGGCAGCAGTCCGGGTGCGGGTGCACCCATCACAGGGTAAGGAAGGACAAGAGGCAGGGAGTATATCCAAACTCCCCCCGTCTTCCCAACGTCGCCGGTCAGCTTTGTCCCCGGGCAAGGGCGACCACCCGGGCAAACATCTGTTTGAGCACAGGGGGAATGTGCTCGCTGCCGAGGCGCTCCGCCTCCTCCACCACCGCCAGGGCCATGCCTGGCTTGCTGCGATGGTGGATCGCCTTGGCGATGATGCGCCCGGCGTTGAGGGTGGAGCGCCCCCCGACCCCCGCCTCACGCCGGAACACCCCCTCGAACCCGTTCTGGTAGAGGTAGTGCTCTATGTCTGCCGCCGGCAACTGGGTCAGCCGATCCCGCTCGCGCTCCCCTTTGAGCAGGGAGCGGGCGGAGCTTGCATACTTGGCGCCCGCCTCGTCACCGTCGGTGAGCAGGTGCCACTCTATGCCAAAGTCCCGGGCCACCTTGATGAGGGGAGCCTGGCCGCACTGGGCGAACTCGATGATGCGCACCCCCTCTGCCCGCAGGCTGTAGCCGCAGATCTGGGCCAGCTCCGAGAGCAGCCAGATCTCGGTCTCCCCTTCCACCAGCAGCCAGCAGCGAGCAAACATCGACATGGGCCTGTTGATGCGCACATGGAAGGCAATCTTGCGCAGATCGTCGCTGCTGTAGCGCTCCCCTCCCAACTGATGGCAGAGGATGTCCTGCTGGCGGCGCACCAGACGGCGCACCTGATTGAGGGGCAAGGAGGAGAGCAGGTCCCCCGAGTTGGTGGTGAGCAGCTTCTGGCCGGGCAACTGCTCCAGCAGACCCCAGGCCAGGGCCAGCATGGTGGGATGCAAGCGGCTCTCTGGGTCTTCCAGCATCAGTATGGGTCTGGCCCCCTCCTCCAGCTCCCGGTTGCCCCGGGCGTGGAGCAGCATGGCCGCCATGCCCGCCATGGCCAGTTGCAGCGCCCGGTTGTCCGCATTGCGCAGCAGCACCTGCAGGTTGCCGGGATTGCGCAGGGTCATGGGGCGATTGACGATATCCCGCTGGCTGCGAGGCTTGTGCTTGATGGGCGCCAGGGCGCTGAAGTAGTGCTCCATCAACTGCTGCACCGCCTGCAGCGCCTCCTTGAGTTCTGGCTCGCCGATGCGCTGGGGCTCATCGGTGAGCTTGCCGGCCAGCTCGTCCAGCCGCTGCTCGCACAGATCCCCCCAGGGCAGCCGCTCGATGCCCTCCCGGGCGGTACGGGCATCCCGCAGCCTGAACACCGGATTCATGGTGATGAGCAGACGCACCAGCGCCTCGTTGTTGTCGATGGTCAGGCTCTTGCCGATGCCGTCGAGAAAGTCGTGGGTGGTGAGCACGCTGCCATCATCCTGCAACTCGGCACTGGCACGATAATGCACCCGGTGGAACTTGTCCTTGTGGGGGATCCAGGCCGCCCCGAGGCGGGCCAGACGGCGGGAGTGCTGGCACATCTGGGGACGATACTCGCTGAAGGTGAGCACCAGTTGCAGCGTGCGCGAGGGTTCGAGCTCGGGATCTTCGGGCCGGTGAAAATCATCCTGACCAAATTGATAGGGCTCGGCATCCCCCAGCAGGCACCAGAGGGCCCGCAGCAGGCTGGATTTGCCCCAGGCGTTTTCGCCGATGAGCACAGTGGTGTTGTCCAGCCCGAGGGAGAGGCGATTTATTCCGCGAAAACCTTTGACTTCAATGCGTTCCAGAAACATGCGGCCATATCCAGTCCATCCTGATGGCGCAATAGTGGCAAAGTTGCCGGAAAAATCCTATCGGGTTACGGCGTTTTCAGCGGGAACTGTGAGGAACGAGCGGTTCGGGCGGCGTCGGCTGGGTGGCGCGATAGAGGGGGGCATTCCAGTGGTTGAACCAGAGATGGCGAGTACGAGTCTGACGTTTGCGATGATTCAATGGGCATTCCTTTCAATGGACAAGAGACAGAGGGTACACCTCTTTTGCCCAGAGTCTCAGGGTTATCTGTGACAGGAGAATGACAACTGGGCTCGCCACTGGCCCGGGCTCAGGCCGAACGCCTCCCGAAAACGGTTACCAAAATGGGCCTGGGAGGAGAAGCCGCACTGGGCGGCGATGCTGGCCAGAGGCTCGCTTCCCGCCAGCAACTGCTTGGCCCGCTTGAGCCGCAGCCCGAGCAGGTAGCGGTGGGGCGGACAGCCCAGGCTCTGCCCGAACATACGGGCGAAGTGGTATTCGCTCAGACCCGCCTCCCGGGCGAGTTCTCCCAGGGTGACCGGCTCGGCCAGGTGAGCCTGCAGATACTCCTGCACCCGGCGCACCACGGCCGGGGCCAGGCCGCCGCGCACTTCCGGCAGCGCCGGGGCCTCGCGGGTGTGATGGCGATAGGCGTGCAGCATCAGCATCCAGGCACCGTGGGAGAGCGCCATGCGATCGATGCCGTGCTGCCAGTCCAGCTTCATCAATTGCCCCTGCACCAGGGCCGCCGCCTGGGGATCGTCGATGAAGGTCTTGTCTTCCAGTTGCAGATGACGCCCCTCCTTGTCACACGCCTGCTCGGCGATACGGGTGAAGTGGGCGGGGGTGAAGTAGAGGTGGAAGAAGCGAAACTCCTCGCGCACCAGCCACTCGGACCTGTGGTGATCCGGCATGATGCACACCTTGCCGGCACCGCCATGGCCACCGGGGCCGTCCAGCCGCTCGGTCTGCTCGCCCCCCTGCAGGTAGACGCTGATGGTGTGGTTGCCCGGCTTGTGGTAGCGGGTCTGATCGTAGCGGTTGCACCAGCTCGCCACCCCGAGTCCGGGCTCCAGCCAGCAGGAGTCCTCCAGCCTGGCACCGGTGCTCACCAGGGCATCAAAGACCCCTGCCTGTCTTGTCTGCTGCATGGCATGCTGCACGCTTGCGTCCCTCTCTGGCACTTGCCGCCCCTTTCCTGTCGCCATCTTATCGCGCCTCATGGTCAAAGGCTGCGCCTCCGTTGAAAAAACCGCAAGATGGTGCAAGCCGGCACCCCGCCTCACGGTTCATGCTGATCACATCATCTTCTCTTGATGGGATCACACCATGAATCTGATGCTCTATGTTTCCACCGTCCTCATCTGGGGCAGCACCTGGATTGCCATCGCCTGGCAGCTCGGCCCCATCCCCATCGAGGTCTCGGTGCTCTATCGTTTCGCCCTGGCGGCCCTGGCCCTGTTCGCCCTGCTCACGGTGAGCGGCAAGTTTCCGCGCCTGCCCTGGGCGGGCCAGCGTTATGCTGCCCTGCTCGGCGCGTTGCTCTTTTCCACCAACTTCCTCTGTTTCTACCACGCCACCCTCTATATCCCGAGCGGCCTGTCGGCGGTGATTTTCGCCAGCGCCAGCATCTTCAACGGCCTCAATCTCTGGCTGTTCGAGGGTAAACGACCGGGCCTGCGCTGGCTGCAAGGATCGTTGCTGGGGCTGCTTGGCACCCTGCTGCTCTTCTGGCCGGTGCTGGCGGATGCGCAACTGGGTGCAAACGGCTGGAAGGGCTTGCTCTTTGCCTGCGCCGGCACCCTCTGCTTCTCCCTGGGCAACCTGGTCTCCGCCCGGGGACAGCGCCAGGGCTATCACGTATTGCAGATGGTACCCTGGGGCATGGTCTACGGCGTGGCGCTGCTGCTGGGCTGGGTCACGGTACTCGGTCAGTCACTCACCCTGCCCACCGACCCGCGCTACCTCGCCGCCATGGTCTATCTGGCCATCTTCGGCTCCGTCATCGCCTTCACCGCCTACCTCACCCTGGTGGGGCGCATCGGTGCCAGCAAGGCGGCCTACGCCACCGTGCTCTTCCCCCTGGTGGCCCTCACCCTCTCCACCTTCTATGAAGGCTTTGTCTGGCAGACGGTCTCCATCGTCGGCGTGGTGGTGAGTCTCATTGGCAACCTGGTGATCTTCGCGCCCCCCGTCAAGGCGTGGCGCTGGCCGCTATCAAGGGCCGCAAACGGTACTTGCCCCTGATGCCACCAGCCCCTAAGGTAACCGCGTCCAACACACGAGGAGGGAGGACGCATGTTACTGGAAGGGCTGGAGACACTCTGCCTGCTGGCAAGCGAGGGCACCATGGCCAAGGTTGCAAGCCGCCTCTATATCAGTCAGTCGGCGGTCAGCAAGCGCATCGCCCAGCTGGAGCAGCGCCTTGGCAAGAAGCTCATCGAGCCGGATGGCCGTCATATCCGCCTCACTCCCCAGGCCCGTGAACTGCTCGCCCGGGTAGCCCCGAGCCTCGCCGAAATGAAGGGGGTGCTGGCGGACAGCCAGATCCTCACGGATCAGACCCCTCTGTCCATCGCCTGCTCCGAAACCCTGCTGGCGGGCTACCTCGCCCGCTTCATGCACGCCTATCTTGAACGGGATCCCCACATTGCCCTCTCTACCCACCACACCCCGGTCATTCTGGCCCGGGTGCGCGGCGGGGATGCCCTGCTCGGGATCTGCGCCGGCCGCCTGCCGCCTGGCCATGGGCTGTGTGCCGAACGGCTGCTGGAGGAGCCCTTCTATCTGGTGGGGGAGGCTCTGGATGAGGCGGCGCAGCCGGATCACCAGGGCGCCTTGCAAGAAACTGTGACCAGCAAGCAACTGGCTGAAGGCGACGTGAGTCAGGGGATGCAGGGCAAGGTGCGCAAGATCCTGACCATGGATCTGGAGAACCCCTCCAACCGCTATCTGCGCGAGCCCCTGGCCGCCCTCGGGCTTATCCCCGCCATGGAGCTCGATTCCTACCTGGCGCTGATCGAGCTGGCCAAGGCAGGCATTGGCCCCGTGCTCCTGCCCGCCGGCCTGCTGGCGCTGGTGGGTGAGCAGGGGACACAGGCACGCCCCCTGCCGGGACTGGGCCGCCCGCTCCACCTGGTCTATCGGCAAACAGCCTCAAGCGCGATCGCATTGCCCGCCTGGTGCAAGCGCTGCAAGCCCATTTCCGGCAACTATCGGCACTGGGCTGAAACGCAAGAGGGCCCGATCTGCGATCGGGCCCTCGTCATGGGGGTACCGGCTCAGCCCAACCAGGCAAAGAGCTCGGGGTACTGGCTCCACACCAGCTTGGCGGACATCACCAGGGAGACGGTCACCAGCAGCGGCTTGATGAGCTTCACCCCTTTCTTGAGCACCAGCTTGGAGCCCATGCGCGCCCCGATGAACTGCCCCAGCGCCATGCACAGCCCCACGCTCCACACCACCTTGCCCCCCAGGGTGAAAAAGAGCAGAGAAGCGATGTTGGAGGTGAAGTTGAGCAGCTTGGTGTGGGCGGTGGCCCGCGCCATGCCAAAGCCCGCCAGGGCCACGAAACCGATGGCAAAAAACGACCCCGTGCCCGGCCCGAAGAAGCCGTCATAAAAGCCCACCCCCCCGCCCACCAGCAGGGCGAACGCCATGGGGGTGAGGCGGCGCTGGCTCTCCGCATCGCTCACCCTGGGGGAGAAGTAGAAGTAGCAGGCAAACGCCATCAGCAGGAAGGGGAGCAGCCGCTCCAGGATGGCGGCATCGATGGTCTGCACCGCCAGAGTGCCGATGGCCGCCCCGATGAAGGTGCAGATGACCGCCGGCCAGATGATGGCCCACTCAAGGAGCCCCTTGCGGGCATAAAACCAGGTGGCGGAGAAGGAACCGAAACTGCTCTGCAACTTGTTGGTGCCAAGCACCAGGGCCGGCGGCATGCCGGTGGCCAGCAGGGCCGGCACCGTCAAGAGTCCCCCGCCCCCGGCGATGGCATCGATAAAGCCGGCGATGAGGGCCACCCCGAACAGGGCGACCAGGGTGAGCAGTTCCAGTTCCATCCATAGACCTCGTGTGATTGGCGGCGCCCGGCATGGCCTGGAGCCTGAAGGAGTCAACAGGTCGCTATCCTAGCGAGGGCGGGCTCATGAAGCCAACGAAACAATGGCAGCCAACTAATTCCTTATTTTCATCAATCAGCCCGCGAGAGGGCCTGCGCCTTGATAACCGCCAGCCTCTGTAGCAGGGGCGCTTCATCCGCACCGGGCGCACGGCTTACCCGGCCAGCCATGTAGCGGCTACTGATGAGGATTAATCCAGAGCGCGGCTCTGGCCCTTGATGGCCTCCAGCCCCTCCAGCAGGGGCGCTTCATCCTCACCGGGCGCACGGCTTACCCGGCCAGCCATGTAGCGGCTGCTGATGAGGATTAATCCAGAGCGCGGCTCTGGCCCTTGATGGCCTCCAGCCCCTCCAGCATGGGCCCTTCATCAGCACCGGGTGCACGGCTAACCCGGCCAGCCATGTAGCGGCTGCTGAAGAGATTGAACCAGAGCTGCAGCGCCTGTCCCGCCCGCAGCTCCCCGGCCACTTCCAGCACGCAGGCGGCCACCTCGGCGGTGCACAGGTGCTCGTCGCTGTGGGCGACGCGCATGCCGTAGGTAGAGAGCGCATCCGGCTTGATGGCGAGCACCGGGAAGCCGTCCAGATAGGGACTCTTGTTGAACATCTTGCGCGCCTCGGGCCAGGTGCCGTCCAGCAGGATGAACAGCGGCTTCTTGCCGGGGGCCAGTACCACCTCGCCGGTCAGGCGGTCGGGCGCTTTCTCGCAGGCGGGAAAGACCACGTAGGGCTGCCAGGCGGGATCCGCCAGCAGGGCCAGCAGCTCGGGATGGGGTTCGGTACGCGACCAGAGAAAGGCCCAGGTGGAGTCCGGCAGCACGTCGGCGATGAGGCGCCCGGTGTTGGAGGGCTTCATGGGCTCGCTGTCATACATCATGAGGCAGAAACCGGCCTCGGCCTTGAGCGCCGGGCGCCAGTCGCAGGCACACCAGTCGTGGCGCAGCTGGCAGGCATCACAGCGTGGCACGCTGCCGCCACGGGCAAGAAAGGGTCGGGTCGAGACGCTCTTGCGCCAGATGCGCAGGCGGTTGACGGCGTGATCGGGGATGGGCTTCATGGAACGCGGCTCTGACGGTGCCTGTGGCGGGACAAAAGGGGGCTGATTGTAACGGCGCGCCCTCCTGGCGGCAAGGCTTGCCGGGCGGCGCCCTGCCCCCTTCCCTCCCCGCGCTCTGCCCGCTTCCCCCCATGAAAAAAGGGGCCCTGAGGCCCCTACTCACCATCCGTTGCAACCGGGTCTGGCGACATCAGACCGACTTTCGCAGGATCTGCTCCAGATAGTGCGCGAAGCTGTGGCCGTGGTGCTCCAGCAGTTTCGGGAACATGGAGATGGAGGTCATGCCCGGGAAGGTGTTGATCTCGTTGAGCAAAATCTCCCCCTCTTCGGTCAGGAAGAAGTCGATGCGCGACAGATGAGTCAGCTTGAGCTGACGGAACGCCTTCAAGGCGTACTCGTGGATGGCATCGGCCTGGGCCTGAGTCAGCCCCTCGGCCTTGAGCGCGGTCTCGGTGTGACTGGCGCTGCTGTACTTCTCTTCATAGGTGTAGAACTTGTCCTGGGGTACGCAGATCTCCCCCGGATAGGTGGCCACCAGCTCGTCACCATACTGGTAGACCGCCACTTCCAGCTCGCGGGGCTTGACTGCTTTTTCGATCAATACCTGCTCGGAGTAACCGAAGGCATCGGCAATGCCCTTCACCAGATCTGCCTCGTTGCTGGCGGAGTAGCAACCCACGGAAGAGCCCTGGGAAGCCGCCTTGATGAAGACCTTGCCCCACTTGGCCAGCGCCGCTTTCGCCTCGGTCAGGCTCGCCTCGCCCTGCTCGGTCAGGAACAGGTAGGGGGTATTGGGGATGCCGATGGCGGTGAGCCACAGCTTGGTGGTGATCTTGTTGAAGCACACCTTGCTCGCCTCGGCGTCACAACCCAGATAAGGCAGGCCGGCCAGCTCGAGGAAGGATTGCAGATCGCCGGTCTCACCGGGATAACCGTGGATGCAGGGCACCACGTAGTCCACCGGACGGGCCACGCTGTCGAACGAGAGCAGCTTGTCCAGCCCCAGCTTGCACTCGCGACCGTCGGCGCTGAGCCAGCGGTCGGCAAACATCTCGACCCGGGTCACTTCGATGCCGGGCAGGAGCCCGAGCTGTTTTTCGAGGAAATTGGCGCTGCGCAGCGAGACTTCGTGCTCGGAGCCGCCACCGCCGCACAGCAGCAAGACATGCATGTTCTTCATTAGATGTGATCCCTTGGGAGAAGTGGCTTCGTCATCACCATGTCAAACCCAACCGCATGAAAACCGGACGAAGCCAGAAACGAACATAAGTGCGGGCAGTGTAGCAAGGGAGGGGAAGCCTTGTCAGCCGATGGGGCGCACCTCCCCCTGCCCGGGCAGATAAAAGTCTCTTCCTGTGTCAGAAACAGGATGAAATGCGCTCAGCGGGGGGGATCGACCCGCCCGGCGCCATTGCCGTTGACCCGAAACCAGCCGGCAATGCTGTAGCGCTCCCGGCTTGCGGGCAGCACCTCGTGGGGAAACTCTTCAGACAGGAAGAGCACCAGCCGCCCGCCCCGGGGGGAGACATCCATCAGAAACTGCTCGCAGTCGTCATAGACCCGCAATATTCCCCCCGCCTCTGGCTGCCAGTCGTTGTTCAGGTAGAACACCGAGGTGAGCCGGCGGTTGGATCGCCCGGCGAAGGCGTCGCGATGGGTGGCGTAGAAGTCTCCCTGACGGTAGCGGGCAAAGTGGGCCTCGTAGTCGAACAGCCCCAGCATCAGGCTGCGATTGGCGGCCAGACGCAGGGACTCCATCCGGGCCAGATAGTCGGCCACCGGCGCGCCGAGGGAGGCGTCGAGCCAGTGGATCTGATCCCGACGGATATCGCGGTTGTCCTGATGCAGGGTCTCGCGCCCGATCCCCGCCGGTCGCCACTCGTCCGGCAGGCAGGCCTTGAGGGCATCCACCTCGGCGGCGGTTAAAAAATCATCCACTATCACCCAACCCCGGGTGTAGATGGCATCCATGACGGCTTGATAGTCCAAGATAGGCTCGCAGCGAGGGGAGAGAGTGCGCTTTGTAGCGACTTCGGACCATCGGCACAAACCGGATTGCTTCTCTTGAGAAGTCCCGCCATCAATAGGAGTCTGGGGGGAACAGACGCCCTCCCCCTTGCTCCCCGGCCCTCGGCCCGTTAACGTGCAAGGATTGTCCCCGGGCGCCTTGTCGCCCCTCTTGCATCAGGAGAAACCATGCCCCTGCCCCTCATCCCCCTGCAACGACTCGATGGCACGGCCTGGTCCACCGCCGATCTGCAGGGCCGTGTCGTGCTAGTGGTCAACGTGGCAAGCCGCTGCGGTTTTACCCCCCAATACACCGGGCTTGAGGCCCTCTATCGCCAGTTCGGCCCCCAAGGCTTCGAGATCCTGGGCTTTCCCTGCGATCAGTTCGGCCATCAGGAGCCGGGCGATGCCGAGGAGATCGCCCGCTTCTGCTCGCTCGACTACCCTGTCAGCTTCCCCCTGATGGCCAAGTGCGAGGTCAACGGCGCCGGGGCCCACCCCCTCTATCGCTGGCTCAAGGAGCAAAAGCCCGGACTCCTTGGCAGCGAGGCCATCAAGTGGAACTTCACCAAGTTCCTGATTGACCGTGAAGGCCGGGTGGTGGACCGCTTCGCCCCCCAGACCAGGCCGGAGGATCTGGTGCAGGCCATCGAGGGACTGCTCTGACGGGCGTGCGCCGAGGCCAGGGGGGCCCCTCTTAGCGCCCCCTGGCCTTTCCCTGCCGGGATGGCCGTGGCAACCCTGCTCGCGACACGGCTGCTGCGCGTGCGCCTCGCATCTGCTATATTACGCGCCCACTGTCTCTTGTGCGGTCGCTTTGCCGGGCTCAGGCCCAGCCTCGATGGCGGCCCACCCTATTTTCCATGTCGTGACGGACCAAGGCTGCCGTCACCCGTTGAGCCCAAGGCTCGGAGTGTCCCTCGAACATGTCATTCAATGAACTGGGTCTGTCACCGCACATCCTGCGGGCCGTCAAGGAGCTGGGTTACGAACAACCCACCCCCATCCAGCAGCAAGCCATTCCCGCCATCCTGGCCGGGCAGGACGTGCTGGGCGGCGCCCAGACAGGCACGGGCAAGACGGCCGGTTTCACCCTGCCCATGCTTCATCGACTGCTGGCCAACCACGGCCGTGGCGGTCGTCGCCAGGTGCGAGCACTGGTGCTGACCCCGACCCGGGAGCTGGCCGCCCAGGTGGGCGAGAGCATCATCAAATATGCCCACCACCTGCCGTTTCGTACCCTGATCGCCTATGGCGGCGTCAGCATCAAGCCGAACCTGGACGCCATCAAGCTCGGGGTCGACATCCTGGTCGCCACACCGGGCCGCCTGCTGGATCTGCTGACCCAGGGCGCCCTGACCCTGAGCGCCCTCGAGGTGCTGGTGCTGGATGAAGCGGACAGAATGCTCGACATGGGGTTCATCACCGACATTCGCCGCATCATGAAGGCCCTGCCGGAGGAGCGTCAGACCCTGCTCTTCTCCGCCACCTTCTCCAATGACATCAAGGCGCTGGCGGACGATCTGCTCAAGGATCCCACCCTCATCGAGGTGGATCCCAGCAACACCGCCGCCGAGCAGGTAAGCCAGCGCATCATCCAGGTCGATCGGGAACGCCGCCGGGAGATGCTCTCCCACATGATTGGCCGTGGCAACTGGCAGCGGGTGCTGGTGTTCGTGCGCACCAAGCAGATTGCCGACAGGCTCGCCCAGCAGATGCAGAAAGATGGCCTGGATACGGTCGCCATCCACGGTGACAAGAGCCAGGGGGCCCGCAACCGGGCGCTGGCGGATTTTCGTGAAGGCAAGGTGCGGGTGCTGGTTGCCACCGACATCGCCGCTCGCGGCCTGGACATCGATCAACTGCCCCACGTGATCAACTTCGAGCTGCCCCAGATGGCGGAGGATTACATCCACCGCATCGGCCGCACCGGCCGCGCCGGCCGTGGCGGCGAGGCCATCTCTCTGGTGAGCCAGGACGAGCTGGGTCAGCTCAAGGAGATCGAGGCGCTGATCGGCCAATCCCTGACCGTGGAGATCCTGGAAGGATACGAGCCGAGCGGCAAGCCGAGCCGCCAGACCCTGCCGGGCAGCAAGCCGGTGCAAAACCCGCCCCGCGCCCGTGGCCATGCCAACGCCAAGGGCAAACCCGCCGCCGGGAAAGGCAAGGGGGATGGCGCCAAGAAGCCGGCTCAGCCTGCGCAAAACAAGTCCCGCAAGCGGGAAGTAGTGGGCGAGGACATCGGTTTCGCCCCCATGCGCCGTCTGCCCAAGGCCCAGCGGGGCGACTATCAGGACAACTCCAACGAGGAGTGAGACGGTGCGAGCCCTGCGTCCTGAACAACAAAAAACCGCCCGAGGGCGGTTTTTTCATGCTCTAGCGCCCTTAACCGGCGGCCAAGGCCATGTGCAGCAGCGGATAGGGCTTGCCCTGGCCATCCAGGGGGGAGCGCCCCGTCACCTCGAAGCCCAGGTGCTGGTAGAAGCCGACAGCCTGGGCATTCTGTTCGTTGACGTCCACGCGAGTCGCCCCCAGACAACGGATGGCGTGGTCCACCAGCTGGCGGCCGACCCCGCCCCCTCTCGCCTCGGGAGCGATGAACAGCATCTCGATATTGCCCTCAGCCACCCCGATAAAACCGACGATCACGCCATCCTGCCTGGCGCAATAAAGGCGCACGGCATCGAAATAGTGTTCGAGGATGAGAGGCTTGAGGGTGGCGATGTCTTCCTCTTGCAGGAAGTGATGGGTAGCGCGTACCGAGGCCTCCCAGAGAGCGATCAGGGCTGGGTAATCCCCGGTTTGTGCTGGTTCTATCTTCATGAATTGTTGGCTCAATTTTTGACATCCTCCCCCACCTTAGCGCTTCGCGTCACAGGAGGGGGATTCCCATTACTGGGTGATAGCTGCTCGCGCAGTACCGGGTTCCTGCTTCATCGGGCGGCCTGATTGCACCACGCCTCCACAGGCTAAAACGGCGTGTCC
>NZ_JALIHH010000090.1:0-26136 GCF_022869435.1 Aeromonas sp. LsrichE-8G | reverse complement strand
AACCGGTCTTGACAGTGAATGTGAAAAGAGTGTTTACCGAGATCAATACCAATAAGCGCAACGTTTTCCATGATGGCCTCTCCTGAAAGAAAAACACCCTGTCAGCGTACCGCTCACAGGGTGGGGGTGACCATCTCATTAGACCCGCACGAGCGCCGGTCATATCAGCATATCAGGCATCCGGCTGGCCGAGCATGGCCTTGAGGTGCTCTTCCAGGCTGGGTTCGGGGGCCTTGAGGGTCGAGAGGAACAACTGCTCTATGCCTACCCTGTCCTGGCTCTTCACGATGAAAACCAGCCGGGACTGGGCCTTGCCTTCGGGCCACTCCCCCAGCGCCTGCAACGGATAGAGCTGGCCGTGCACCCCGTGGATCACCACGGGCTGGCTCTCCCCTTCCAGTTGCAATATCCCCTTGAGACGCAGCAGGGCATCACCGTATTGCGCCTGCACCGCATCGATGGCGGCCAGCAGGCGGGAGGGCTTGAGCGGCTCGCCGATGCGCAGGGAGAAACTTTCGATATTGCCGTGCTCGAAGCGGGTGGGCGCGACCGTCCCCACCTTGGCGGCAAACGGCGTTATCTTAGGCTGCATGGGCGAAGCCAGCCCCTGTTTCGGGGATTCGGTACGCAGCCAGGCCAGCAACTGGCGCACGTCGCGCCCCGCCGCCTCGTTGTAGGCGCCGAGCTTCTCCAGCACCGCGGGTGAGAGCACCCCATTGCTGACCCGCTGGATGGGGGCTGCCGGATTGAGGGCCGCCAGTTGGGCCTCCACCCGAGCAAGGGTCTCTTCATCCACCAGATCGCCCTTGCTCACCACCAGCAGATCCGCCAGCGCCACCTGTTTGACCGCCTCATATTGAGCGGCCAGCTGCTGCTCGATATGACCGGCATCCACCACGGTGACGGTGCCGTCGAAGCGGTAGCGCTGGGCGATAAAGCCCTCTTCCCTCAACGTGAACAGCACGGGGGCCGGATCGGCCAGACCAGTGGTTTCGATGATCAGCCGTTTGAAGGGTTTGATTTTGCGCTGGATGGCTTTCATGAAGAGCCCCTGCAGCGCCTCCACCAGGGAGCCCTGCACCGAGCAGCAGATGCAGCCGGAATCGAGCAGCACCACCTGCTCGTCCACCTGCTGTACCAGATGGTGATCCAGCCCCACGGAGCCGAACTCGTTGATGAGCACGGCGCACTCCCCGAGCTCGGGCTGCTTGACCCAGTGGTTGAGCAAGGTGGTCTTGCCGCTGCCGAGAAAACCGGTCAGCAGGGTCACGGGGATGCGGGTGTCTTGCATGTCTGTCATCGGGTTGCCCCCCCTCTGATCGGCAGGAGGATGAGTAAGCGAGTGTCTTGCATATCGGTCATGTCAGATCCTTACCGGTTGGCGAACAGGTCGCCGAGCCAACGGTTTTCGAAACGGCCATGGGGGTCAAGCTCCCGCTTCAGGGCCAAGAAGTCGTGCCAGCGCGGCAACAGGGCCGGGAAGTCGTAGAGGTCCATCGCCAGGTGCTTGCCGAAATGGGGAATACCGCCGAGGGGCACCAGCAGTTGCTGCAACTCGCGCATCTGCTCCATGGAGCCCCCGACAAAGGTCCCGTCCGCCGCCAGATAGACCAGAAAACCTATCCAGCACACCGACTTGTCATGGGCGGCACTGAGCCAGGCCACGGAGGGGCCGGTGCAGCGCAGGATGAAGGGGTAGTGCAGCACGCCGGGGTTCGCCTCCTGCCATGCCTGCAGGATTTCAAGGGCCTCCCCCATGCGTTCGAGGGGCACGGCCACCTCGCAGTTGATCTGGGGAGCAGGGATCCCCTTGCAGAGGATCTGGTAGACGTTGCCCACCAGATCCGAGGCGTCCTTGAAGCGGCGTACCGTCTCGAAGTGCTCGCCTGCCCTGGCCTCGTCCTTGGTGTCTCTGGCCATCTTCTGCAGGGTCGCGTCTATGGTGGCATTGAGCGCCAGGTTCATGCGCTCGTCCATGTCTCCCTCCAGCACCAGCGGCTCGCTGCCCCCGGCCCGGTAGCGGGCCACCTCGTCATCGGAGGCGGGATCCACCAGCCAGATGTGGCTCTCGCCGGTCCAGGCGAACCACCAGCTCTTCACGAAGGCGTGCTCCCGGTTGAGGCGCTCGTTGTGTTCCAGCAGGAAGGGGTAGTCAGTGGTGAACTTGGTGCAGCGCATGATGCGGTTGGGCACAGTGTTGAGGGTCACATCCAGCAGGATGCCGAGCATCCCCATGCCCATCACGAAGGCGCCGAAGCGCGGATCGGTGCGATCCACACGGATGATGTCGCCGCTCGCCAGCATCACGGTCAGGGCAGCCACCGCATCGCACAGGGCGGACTGGTGCAGCCCCTGCCCATGGGTGCCGGTACTGAGCGCACCGCCCAGGGTCTGGATACCGATGACGCCGGGGGACGCCGGCAGCATGCGATCCATGGCGATGAGGTCGGCATAGACGGTATCAAGCGGCGTCCCCGCCAGGTAGGTCACCGTATCGGCAGTCTTGTCCAGCTGGCCGCGCAGGTGGTGCAGGTCCACCAGCAGCGCCTGGCTGCCTTCGGCGTAGACACTGTGGATGGGTTCGAAAGAGAGGCCGGAGCCGATGAGCCGCAGCTTGCGCTCGGGGTATTCCCGCAGCAGTTGCTGCAGCTCGTCACGGGTTGTCGGGCGCCACACCTGATCAAGGGCGCCGAGGGGGTTGGTTCTGGACCAGTTGAACAGCACCTCCCGATTGCCAATCGCCTTGATGCTGTGAAATGCCTGGAACCTGACCGTCATACCGCGCCTCATCTGACTTCAAAATGAGCGCCAATTCTACCGAAAAATGGCTGCCAAGGCATGAAAAACAAGACCCTACAGTCGGGGGTGGATAGGGGGAGCCCCCCTCCCCGCCTCAGCGCGTCTGCTGGGTCAATGCCAGCAACATGCCGAATCCCACCAGCAGGCCCCCGAACACCCGATCGATCCAGTGGCGTACCGCCAGCAGTCGGTCCCGCACCGCAGGGGTGGAGAAGAAGAGCGCCACCGCACCAAACCAGAGGGCGTGCGCCAGCGCGATGAAGGCGCCATAGCCGATCTGGACCGCCAGCGGCGTCTGCGGCTGCACCACCTGCATGAAGAGGCTGACGATGAAGATGGTGGTCTTGGGATTGAGCACATTGGTCAGAAATCCGGTGCGCAGCGCACCCAGACTGGAGAGGGCAGGCTGACAGATGCTCTCTTCATCGGCAGCCGGTTTGGCCCGCAGCATCTTGATGCCGAGGAAGATGAGATAGGCGGCCCCTGCCAGCTTGATGAGGTTGAACAGCCAGAGGGATTGCTGGATCAGCAGGCCCACCCCCAGCAGGGTGTAGGCCACGTGCACGCAGACCCCGGCCGCGATGCCGATCGCCGTCAGCACGCCGGTGCGGCGCGAGAGCAGCAGGCTGTTACGCGACACCATGGCAAAGTCGGGCCCGGGGCTGATGACGGCAAAGAGAGTAATGGCGACAACGGCTAACAGTTCGGTCATGAAAATAGTCCTGATTAGAGGGGATATCGGCTATTTTATTTGCCAACAACACCAATAACGAACGATGATTTCTGACATGAATGGTGAAAAAAACTCACAAAAAGACCTCTCGCTTCCCTCCCTCACCGCCCTGCGCTGTTTCGAGGTGGCTGCCCGCACCGAGCATTTCGGCCGCGCCGCCGACGAACTGCACCTCACCCATGGCGCCATCAGCCGGGCGGTACGACTGCTCGAGGAGGATCTGGGGGTCATGCTGTTCGAGCGGCGCCAGCGCCGGGTCTTTCTGACCGACGCGGGTGAACGGTTCTATCAGGCGGTCAGAGAGGGGCTGGGCAGCATCCGCCAGACGGCGCAGGCCCTGCGCCAGCAGAGCCGTCCCCAGTCGCTGGTGCTCTCCTGCGAACCCACCCTTCTGATGCGCTGGCTGATCCCGCGCTGGCCCGCCTTCCAGGCCCTGCACCCGGAGCTGGACGTACACCTGATGGCGGGCGGCGGCGCCCTCAGCTTTGGCAGCGGCATCGATCTCGCCATCCGGCGCAACGACTTTCACTGGCCTGCCGAGCTCTACAACCAGTTGCTGTTCGAAGAGCGGACCGGCCCTGTCTGCCCGCCGGGCAAGGTCAGGGCGGGAGCGCACTTTGTTAAAAATTATCGAAAGCATAAATATCGAATCTAGACAACATTAATGCTCAAAAATCAAACTGCTGACTAATTGCGTTAATGTAAAAGAGAACCATAAGTGGTCGATATCTGTTCGATTTGTGTGTTTGTTATTAAATTTAACAAAGTGTGCTCCCGCCCTGGGGCAAGGTGACGCACTTTTTTGAATCCAGGGGGGATGTGCAGGCCCTCAGGCCAACGGCCCCCCGTCTGCACACCAAGACCCGTCCGGGCGCCTGGTTGGAGTGGCAGCAGCACGCAGGCATGTCCGCCGACGAGGAGGTGCCGGGTCAGACCTTCGAGCACTTCTATTTCAGCCTGCAGGCGGCAGTCGCCGGGCTGGGAGTCGCCATCGGCCCCTACCGCCAGGTGTGCGACGATATCGAGGCCGGTCTGCTGGTGGCACCGCTCGGCTTCGTCCCCGACGGCACCGGCTATCACCTGCTCGCCCCCGCCCCTCCCGAACCCGGCAGCCCCCACGACATCCTGGTGAACTGGCTGCACAGCCTGGTGGGCGCGGCCTAGCCCTGGGCGGTGCGCCCGGCAGCGACCTGTATCTCTCCCGCCGTCAGCTCCCGGCAGAACTGGCGTATCGGCATGGGGCGGGCAAACAGGTATCCCTGCAGATACTGGACCCCCTTGCCTCTCAGATAGGCGGCCTGCTGCTCCGTCTCCACCCCTTCGGCCACCAGGGACAACCCCAGCCGTCCCCCAAGGTCGATGACGTTGTCCACGATGTGCTCGGAGAGGGACTCCGTCCCGATACGGCCGATGAAGGAGCGGTCGATCTTGAGATAGTCCACGTGGAATTGCTGCAGATAGATGAGGCTGGAGTGGCCGGTGCCAAAGTCATCGATGGCGAGCTGCACCCCCATCTCGTCGAGCTGGCGAAACAGGGAGAGGGTCTGCGGGCTGGTCACCAGCAGCTCCCGCTCCGTGAGCTCCAGCACCAGCACCACCCGTCCCGGAACGAAGTGGCCGAGGAAGTCGCGGCACTCCGCCACCAGGGAGAGGTCCCGGCAGTGGATGGCACTGATGTTGAAGCTGATGTGAAATGCCTCGGGCAACTGCTCCTGTACCGGGTGGAGTGTCTTGGCCACCGTCTTCATCAGGTTGACCGTCATGGGCACGATCAGGCCAGACTCTTCCGCCTGGGGGATGAAGAGATCGGGGCGGATCAGCCCCTCGGTGGCATGTTGCCAGCGCATCAGTACCTCGGCTCCCACCATCTTGCCGCCCTTGCTGGCGATCAGCGGTTGCAGATAGGGGACAAACTCCCTGGATCGCAGCCCGCGTCTCAGCTCGTCCGTCAGGGCCCCCGGCCGCCCAAGCAGCCATCACACCAGCAGTGAGAGCACCAGCGAACTGGCTCCCAGCCAGATCAGCTGCAGATGGCGAGCCTCCCACAGGGCACGCCAGTAGATCGGCATGGCATAACCGGCGTGGATGGTGAAGGGGTAACGCTGGGAGGCGAGTATCAGGGCAAACTTGCTGTGCAGTTTCGGCGGATCGCTTTGGAAGTGGCCGGACTCATCGAGCCAGGCGGACCCCACCTGCAAGAACAGCTCGCTGGGATCGCTGCTCAGGGTGAGCATGAAACTGAGCTGGCTGCTGTCAATGGCGCTCAGTGCCGCATCACGCCCCCGCTCCTGACGCACCACCAGCAAGGGGTGATTCTTGCGCACCAGGTTGCCGCTCATCAGCAGCAACTTGCGATCCGTGTAGCGGGAGCCGTCATCCACTTCCCTGGCAGGCCCAAACAGCGAGGTGCAGTTGATGATCCCCTGTCGCACCAGATTGATGGAGCGCAGGAACGGCTCCAGCGCCACCCGCTTGCGCAGCAGCAACAGGTTGTCGCTGCAGGAGCGACCGGCCAGCGGCAATACCTCGAGGTTGGCCCGCTCGGCCTGATCCAGCATGCGCTCCAGCAAGGTTCTGGCCTTGCTGGCTGACGCACTGGCATCGTTCTTCAGCTCCTGCTCGTAGCTGTCATGCACCATCCACCCTCCCATCACCAGGGGCAGGGCTAACACCAGCAGGGCACAACCAAGGCGCCACTTCATGCGGGCCAGATCAATCCGGAACAGAAACATAGCAACCACGCCGCAATGCGCGGGCCCGCTTCGCAGGTACCGCGGTATAAAAATGCCCACCAGGAAACGGTGGGGCCATCATGGCCAGACAACGAAAGCGCAACGCGCGTACCAGGCAAATCGACGACGCCGTTGCTGGGCATGGCGGGTCATTATCGCGCAGCCCCCTGAAATGGAAAATGCCGCGTCGAGACGCGGCATTGTTATTTTCAGTGGTCAGACCGGCGAGTCTCAGACCGCTTGCTGCAGGATCACCGCATCGGCCTTCTTGGTGTAGGAGGCGATCTCGTTGAAGTTCAGGTAGCGGTAGGTGTCGGCAGCAGTGGCGTCCAGGGTCTTGGCATACTGCAGGTACTCTTCCACGGTCGGGATCTTGCCGATGATGGCGGCAACCGCGGCCAGCTCCGCAGAAGCCAGATAGACGTTGGCACCCTTGCCCAGACGGTTCGGGAAGTTGCGGGTGGAGGTGGAGACCACGGAGGCCCCTTCCGCCACGCGCGCCTGGTTGCCCATGCAGAGGGAGCAGCCCGGGATTTCGATGCGAGCACCGACCCGACCGAAGATGCCGTAGTAGCCCTCTTCGGTCAGCTGATCCTTGTCCATCTTGGTGGGGGGGGCGATCCACATGCGGGTCGGCAGCTCGCCCTGATACTTCTCGAGCAGTTTGCCAGCGGCGCGGAAGTGGCCGATGTTGGTCATGCAGGAACCGATGAACACCTCGTCAATCTTGTCACCCGCCACGTCGCTCAGCAGACGGGCGTCGTCCGGATCGTTCGGCGCACACAGGATCGGCTCCTTGATGGTGGCCAGATCGATCTCGATGATTTCGGCGTACTCGGCATCCTTGTCCGCTTCCATCAGTACCGGGTTGGCCAGCCACTCTTCCATCCCCTTGATGCGGCGGGTGATGGTGCGCACGTCGCCGTAGCCTTCAGAGAGCATCCACTTCAGCATCACGATGTTCGACTTCAGATACTCGATGATCGGCTCTTTATCCAGCTTGATGGTGCAACCAGCGGCAGAGCGCTCGGCGCTGGCGTCCGCCAGCTCGAATGCCTGCTCCACCTTCAGGGTCGGCAGACCTTCGATCTCGAGGATGCGGCCGGAGAAGATGTTCTTCTTGCCCGCTTTCTCGACGGTCAGCAGCCCTTTCTGGATGGCGGCGTAGGGGATGGCATGGACCAGGTCACGCAGGGTGATGCCCGGCTGCAGCTCGCCCTTGAAGCGCACCAGCACGGATTCCGGCATGTCCAGCGGCATCACGCCGGTGGCGGCGGCGAAGGCCACCAGACCAGAGCCAGCCGGGAAGGAGATGCCGATGGGGAAACGGGTGTGGGAGTCACCACCGGTACCCACGGTATCCGGCAGCAGCATGCGGTTCAGCCAGGAGTGGATGACGCCGTCGCCCGGACGCAGAGAGACACCGCCGCGGTTCATGATGAAGTCCGGCAGGGTGTGGTGGGTCTGCACGTCGATGGGCTTGGGATAAGCGGCGGTGTGGCAGAAGGACTGCATGGTCAGATCGGCAGAGAAGCCGAGGCAGGCGAGATCTTTGAGCTCGTCGCGGGTCATCGGGCCCGTGGTGTCCTGAGAGCCGACCGTGGTCATCTTGGGTTCGCAGTAGGTGCCCGGGCGGATGCCCTCCACGCCACATGCCTTGCCCACCATCTTCTGGGCCAGGGTGAAGCCCTTGCCGGTGTCGGCAACAGGCTGCGGACGACGGAACACGGTGGAGAACGGCAGACCCAGCGCTTCGCGGGCCTTGTCGGTCAGGCCGCGGCCGATGATCAGCGGAATGCGGCCACCGGCGCGCACTTCATCGATCAGCACCTCGGTCTTCAGTTCGAACCGGGCCAGCACCTCGTCGGTGCCGTGGCGGGTGATCTTGCCCTCATAGGGGAAGATGTCGATGACATCGCCCATTTCCAGCTTGGAGACGTCCACTTCGATGGGCAGGGCGCCGGCATCTTCCATGGTGTTGAAGAAGATGGGGGCAATCTTGCCACCGAGGCAGACGCCGCCGGCACGCTTGTTCGGCACGAACGGAATGTCGTCGCCCATGAACCAGAGCACGGAGTTGGTGGCGGATTTACGGGAAGAGCCGGTACCGACCACGTCACCCACGTAAGCCAGCGGGAAGCCCTGCTCTTTCAGGGAATCAATGGTCTTGATGGGGCCGATGACGCCATCCTTGTCCGGGGTGATGCCGGGACGGGCGTTCTTCAGCATCGCCAGGGCGTGCAGCGGAATATCCGGGCGGGACCAGGCGTCCGGCGCCGGCGACAGATCGTCGGTGTTGGTTTCGCCGGTCACCTTGAACACGGTGACGGTGATCTTCTCGGCCAGGGCCGGGCGGTTCAGGAACCACTCGGCGTCAGCCCAGGATTGCAGCACCTGCTTGGCGTGGGCATTGCCCGCCTTGGCCTTCTCTTCCACGTCGTGGAAGGAGTCGAACATCAGCAGGGTGTGAGAGAGGCCCTTGGCGGCAAGAGGAGCCAGGGTCGCATCGTCCAGCAGGTCGATCAGCGGCTGAATGTTGTAACCACCCTGCATGGTACCGAGCAGCTCGACGGCTTCGGCGGCAGTCAGGATGGGGGAATGGGCCTCGCCCTTGGCGACGGCGGTGAGGAAGCCGGCTTTCACATAGGCCGCTTCATCAACACCCGGGGGAATGCGGGAGGACAACAGTTCTTTCAGAAAGTCCTGTTCGCCGGCGGGCGGGTTCTTCAACAGCTCGACCAGGGCGGCGACCTGCTCTGCGTCCAGAGGTTTGGCGACCACGCCTTCGGCGGCACGTTCTGCGACGTGTTTACGGTATGTTTCAAGCACGACTAATTCCTCTTTGGTCTTTTTTTTGGGGTTCGCCCAAGCTCGCGGCGATCGTCCTTGCGGGACACCCGTAGGGTGCCCCCCACTATATAAGTTTTAACGACTAATTAAAATCCAAACCCTGTGCAGTTATTCATCAAACCAGCATAACCATATAAACCAATTAGGTTTTTTTAGAGTGACAAGCCGCCCACCCAAGGTGAGTTAACAAAAAGGCAGCATTTCGCCCTTATTGGAACGTAGTGCCCAATTGCAGATAGAACATGTCGTGTCCCCCCTCCGCCACGCCATAGCCGAGGAAGATGGGACCGAGGAAACTCTCCACCCCCATATAGAGGGAACCCGAGGTATAGGAGGATTCGATACTGATGTCCTCTCCCTTGTCCCAGACCCCCCCTTGCTCGAGGGAGCCCCCGAGGAACAGGGGCGCCTTGAAGGCGCCGAAGTCGTTGTCCGCCACCCGGTAGATGTAGCGCAGCCCGCCGAACAGGCTGTAGCGACCGCTCAACTGGTAATGCTGGAAGCCGGACATGCGGAACAGCCCGCCCAGATCCTGCACGAACAGCGGTACCGTCTCCTGGGAGCTTGAGCCGCCCCCTTCCAGCATCAGGTTGAGGCTGTGCCTGTCCCAGGACCAGGGCTTGATCATCACCAGCCGGTAATTCACCCCCTCGGCCTGCTCGGAGGGCGCGTCCGCGGGGTCGAGATCGACGTAGGAGTAGCCCCCCTTGATGTCCCAGTAGACCCCCTGATAGGGGAAGTAGCGGCTGTCGAGGGTGTCGTGCTCGAAGCGGATGTAGGGTCCCCAGGCGGAGGCATCGGCATCCGCGTTGGTGAGGTTCTGGATCTCCACGCTGCCGATCTTGCCCTCCAGCCCAAGGGAGAAGCGGCTCCAGGGCTGGCGATTCCAGCCGACGGCGAGATCCACGCTGGTGAAGCTGTACTCGGAGTCCAGATAGCTGACCCCGGACGACGACCTGCTCTCTTCCGGGAAGAAGACGCGTCGCTGGGTCTTGTCGTAGGCCAGGCTCGTCTCGCCGAAGTAGGTCTGGGAGGGCTCCAGCGGGGTGTAGAAGTCGGTCTTGAGGTGCTTGGCGGTCCCGAGGGACGCCTCGGTCAGCCACTCGCCTCCCCAGTCGTTGACGTTGGTGAGGGTGTAGGACATGCCGACGTTGTAGTTGGAGCTGCTCTCGAAGTCATCGGAGAAGCCGAGCTGGAAGTTGAGATAACCCGGCCCCCAGTTCTTCTCGCTGGCGTCCACCACCAGCACGTTCTCCCCGTCCCGCTCCTCCACCTCGTAGGTGATGCGATCGAACGACTCCAGGGCGTAGAGGCGACGGATCCCCGCCTCCAGGCTCTCGTAGGTCTGCACCTTGTCCGGACGCACGTTCAGCATGGCCCGCACCGTGTCGTCGGAGAGGCGCGACTTGTTGATGATCTCCACCTTGTCGATGTAGTAGGCGGGCTGGCCGCTGCGCTCGGCGCGCCGGCTCAGCTTGCCGTTGCGATAGTCGGCGTAGGCGGCGGGCGAGAGAGAGAGTGCATCGAGCCGGGCCGCTGCACTGTTGGCGACCGCCTCCCCGATCTTGATCCCCTCCGGCATCAGGGCGAAGTCGGCGATCCCCATGTTGCCGAACTCGGGGGTCAGCAGGATGTCCCTGGGGCCCAGCAGCGCCTTCTGCTTTTCGGTCCCCACCTGGGTCATGTAGGTGGTGAGCTGATCGATCATGGCCAATCCCGACTTGAGGGACTCCCGGGTACGCAGCTTGGCGCTGATGTCCACCGCGATCACCACGTCGGCCCCCATGGCCTTGGCCACGTCCACCGGCATGTTGTTGACCGTGCCACCATCGGCCAGGATGCGGCCGTCCCAGTCCACCGGCTTGAGGGCACCGGGAATGGACATGGAGGCCTGCATCGCCTTGGCGAGGCTGCCGTGATCCAGCACGAAGGGGGTCACCGTCTCCATGTCGGTCGCCACCGCGCGATAGGGGATAGGCAGGTTGTCGAAGCTCTTTTGCGCCGGCAGGTTGGAGGTGGCGTGGCGCAGCAGGCTGGCCATGGACTGTCCCTGGAAGAAGCCGTGCGGCAGCTGGGTCTGGTCACCGTTGACCCCGATGTCGGTGCGCAGCTGGTACTTCTCGGTCTGCTGCTTCTTGCGCAGGGATAGCTCGTCGCGCCCCACCTTGTCCTGATAGCCCTTGTTCCAGTCGATGGCCAGCGTCGTGCGCTCCACCTCCTCGGCGCTGAGCCCCATGGCATACATGCCCGCCACATAGGAGCCCATGCTGGTCCCGACGATGATGTCCACCGGGATGTGCTTTGCCTCCAGCACCTTGAGCACCCCGATATGGGCCGACCCCTTGGCCCCGCCGCCGCTCAGTACCAGGGCGATCCTCGGACGCTCCATCTTGGTTGCCCCCGGGTTTCTGGCCGAAGGCGCGGGATCATTGGCTCCGGCCGCCGCCATGAACGGCAGGGTCGCCAGCAGGAGCACGAGCAGGTGGGTCCATCCCCGATGAAAGATGCGCATATGAGAGTCCATAAATCCGGTGCGAGTCGAGCGGGCAGGCCGCCAGTCAGGTGCAGCCTACTATAAGTGCAAGCACTTTAACCGCAAGCCGGGGTGCTGGCGAGGGGTCGCCCCGCTTGCGACGATGTCTCGGCAAAATCGGGCGCCAATCCAGCCCAATCCGGGTGTGAGCGCAAACGTTAATCGACAATAAAGGCCCCCACCGCCTCAAGAGCGCGCCAAATCAGCCGCCATTATGAGTTCAACCCTGGTTCACACTTACGAGTCACCCTTATGTTCGCAAGCCTGACACTGAAACAGAAAATTCTGGCCACCGTCATCCTCGCCGTGGCCCTCTCCTGCCTGCTGGTGGGCTATTTCAGCCAGCGTTCTGCCCAGCAGCTGATCGAGGACCGCATGTTCGAGCAGGAGCTGCCCAACCTGACCCAGCGCATCGGCAAGGAGATCGAAAAGGATCTCACCTCGGTCGCCAATGCCGCCAGACAGCTTGCCAACGACCGCTTCGTGCTGGACTGGGTCGAGCGCGGCATGCCCAAGGAGCAGGAGTCCATCCTCATAAACCAGCTCAAGGACATGACGAGCCAGTATGGTCTGGTCACCGCCTCCTTCGCCGATCGTCAGAGTGCCGCCTACTACAACCAGGACGGTTTTCTGCGCATCCTGAACCACGAGCAGGACAACTGGTTCTATGACTACACCAAGAGCCGCCAGGATCTGATGCTTAGCATCTTTCGGGAGAGCAACGGCGAGGTGAAACTGTTCGTCAACTTCCAGCAACTCGACGGACGCGGCCTCGCCGGCCTCGCCAAATCCCTCGACAGCATGGTCAGCATGCTCGCCAACTTCCGCATCGGCGACAGCGGCTTCGTCTTCATGACAGACGGCAGCGGCAAGGTGAAGCTGCACCCCGACGCCGCCCGCATCGATCGGGACAACCTGACCCAGCTGGCCAGCGGCAGTAGCACCAACCTGCTCAACAAGCAGCCCTTTGCCGCCACCCATGCCGAGGTCGACGGCCAGCCAGTAATCCTGGCCAGCAGCTACATCCCCCTGCTCGACTGGTATCTGGTGGCCCAGGTGCCGGAGGCCGAGATTTATGCCGAACTGGACAGAGCGCGCCTGCACATGGTGCTGGTCAGCCTGGCCATCGCCGTCGGCATGGGGCTGCTCGGCGTTCTCCTGGCGGGCTCCGTGAGCCGCCCCCTCAACGAACTGGCCCGCCTGTTCCGCGAACTCGGCAGCGGTGATGGCGACCTCACCCATCGCCTCAAGGTCGATGGCCGTGACGAACTGGCCCAGGTGGCGACCGGCTTCAACAACTTTGTCGCCAAGATCCACGGCTCCATCGAACAGGTGGCGAGCAACTCCCGCCAGCTCGCCGCCACCGCCAACGAGGTGGCAGCCAAAGCCCAGCTCACCCAGCACAACTGCACCGCCCAGCGGGATCGCACCGTCCAGGTCGCCACCGCCATCCATGAGATGGGAGCCACCGTCAGCGAGATCGCCGGCAATGCATCCCTGGCAGCCGACGTCGCCAAGCAGGCCAACGAGCAGGCCGATGCGGGGGCCCAGGTCGTCGCCCAGGCCCGTCACGGCATCGTCGGCCTCTCCGGTGAAATCGAACAGGTCGCCGGGGTCATCGAGTCCCTGGCGAGCCAGACCGACTCCATCGGCAGCATCCTCGACACCATCCGCAGCATCTCGGAGCAGACCAACCTGCTGGCCCTCAACGCCGCCATCGAGGCCGCCCGTGCCGGCGAGCAGGGCCGTGGCTTCGCCGTGGTGGCCGACGAGGTGCGCAACCTCGCCAGCCGCTCCGCCGCCTCCACCGCCGAGATCCAGAGCATGATCAACAGCCTCCAGGAGCAGAGCGCCCGCGCCGTCAGCGCCATGGCCCAGGGCCGCAACCAGAGCCTGCGGGTGGTGACCCAGGCCGACGAGGCCAACGGCGCCCTCGACCAGATCACCGGACACATCACCCAGATCAGCGACATGAACATCCAGGTCGCCACCGCCACCGAAGAGCAGTCGAGCGTGGTGGGCGAACTCAACCGCAACGTGGAGGACATCAACCAGCTCACCATGGAGACCGCCGATATCGCCCATCACCTGACCGAGTCGAGCCGCAACCTGCAGCACCTCTCCGGCGAGCTCGACAAGCTGGTCGGCAACTTCCGCCTCTGAGCGTCCGGCACCTCTTCCTGACCCGCACCAGGGCGCTTCGGCGCCCTTCTTCATGACCACGGCAAGCCGTGACGCACGGGGGATACGTCGTCTCCCACCGCCCTGCCACATGCCTCATAATCAGGAAAACGCGAGGAGGTATGATGGGCAAGCTGGTCGTGATGATAGTGCTGGGGGGGCTGCTCAGTGCCTGCAGCAGCGGGCCCGTGCGGGTGCACGGGGCCGATGTGAGCGTGGACGATACCCGGATCCGGGTCAGCGACGGGGATCGCGGAGGCTACGGTACCTTCTGCCCACCGGGACAGGCCAAGAAGGGGCGCTGCTGACCGCTGGGTGCCGAAAGACAGACAACAAAAAGCCGCTCCATGGAGCGGCTTTTCTTATGAAACGGGCAGAAGATTATTTTTTCTTCTTGGCCTTGGCGTTCGGCAGGTCGGTGATGGAGCCTTCGAACACTTCGGCAGCCAGACCCACGGACTCGTGCAGAGTCGGGTGAGCGTGGATGGTCAGCGCGATGTCTTCGGCGTCGGCACCCATCTCGATGGCCAGACCGATTTCACCCAGCAGTTCACCGCCGTTGGTGCCCACGATGGCACCACCGATGACGCGGCCGCTCTCCTTGTCGAAGATCAGCTTGGTCATGCCGTCGGAGCAGTCGGACGCGATGGCGCGACCGGAAGCAGCCCACGGGAAGGTGGCGACTTCGAAGTTCAGACCCTGTTGCTTGGCTTCCTTCTCGGTCAGACCCACCCAGGCCATCTCAGGCTCGGTATAGGCGATGGACGGAATCACTTTCGGGTCGAAGTAGTGCTTCTTGCCGGCGATGACTTCGGCCGCCACGTGGCCTTCGTGTACACCCTTGTGGGCCAGCATGGGCTGACCGACGATGTCGCCGATGGCGTGGATGTGGGCCACGTTGGTACGCAGCTGCTTGTCGACTTCGATGAAACCGCGCTCGTTGACGGCAACACCGGCCTTCTCGGCATCCAGCATCTTGCCGTTCGGCACACGGCCTACGGCAACCAGCACGTTGTCGTAGCGAACCGGCTCGGCCGGGGCGTGCTTACCTTCGTAGGAGACGTACAGGCCGTCTTCACGGGCTTCAACGGCGGTGACCTTGGTCTCCAGCATGATGTTGAATTTCTTGGCAACGCGCTTGGTGTAGATCTTGACGATGTCTTTGTCGGCAGCCGGTACCAGCTGGTCGGCAAATTCCACCACGTCGATCTCGGAACCCAGGGAGGAGTACACGGTACCCATCTCCAGACCGATGATGCCGCCACCGATGACCAGCAGCTTGCCAGGAACGGTCGTCAGTTCCAGCGCATCGGTAGAGTCCCATACGCGGGGGTCGTCATGGGGGATGAACGGCAGCTTCACCGGACGGGAACCGGCGGCGATGATGGCGTTGTCGAAGGTGACGGTGGTCTTGCCGTCGGCGCCTTCCACTTCCAGCGTGTTCGGACCGGTGAACTTGCCGAAGCCGTTCACGACTTGGACTTTACGCATCTTGGCCATGCCAGCCAGACCGCCGGTCAGCTGGTTGATGACCTTCTCTTTCCACAGACGCACCTTGTCGATGTCGGTCTGCGGGGCACCGAAGACGATGCCGTGCTCGGCCAGCGCCTTGGCTTCTTCAATGACTTTGGCGACGTGCAGCAGTGCCTTGGACGGGATGCAACCCACGTTCAGGCAGACGCCACCCAGGGTGGAGTAACGCTCGACGATAATGGTATCCAGACCCAAGTCAGCCGCACGGAAGGCAGCGGAATAACCGGCAGGGCCAGCACCCAGTACTACGACCTGGGTTTTGATTTCTTTACTCATCATGACCTCTTTGTCGTTCTTATATCCCCGGACAGCACAGTCTTATGCCAAACAAGGCCGCTGCAGCCGTGAAAAAAACGGGGCAAGTTTACAATCCTGTTAACGAAATGAGAAGCAAAAAGGGCGGGCTCTGGGCCCGCCCTCTCACTTACAGGACCAGTCGACGAATGTCGGACAACACACCACTCAGGGTGGTGATGAAGCGGGCACCGTCGGCGCCATCGATGACGCGGTGGTCGTAGCTCAGAGCCAGCGGCAGCATCAGGCGCGGCACGAACTCTTTACCGTTCCACTTCGGCTTCATCTCGGACTTGGAGACGCCCAGGATGGCCACTTCCGGCGCGTTGACGATCGGGGTAAAGCTGGTACCGCCGATGCCACCCAGGCTGGAGATGGTGAAGCAACCGCCCTGCATGTCGGCAGCGGTCAGCTTGCCGGCACGGGCCTTCTTGGAGATCTCGGCCAGATCGCGGGACAGCTCGTGGATGCCCTTCTTGTTGACGTCGCGAACCACCGGAACCACCAGACCGTTGGGGGTATCCACCGCCACACCGATGTGGATGTACTTCTTCATGATCAGCTTGCTGCCGTCTTCGGACAGGGCGCTGCAGAAGCGCGGATGGGCTTCCAGGGCCTTGGCGGCCGCCTTCAGGATGAACACCAGCGGGGTGATCTTCACGTCCAGCTTCTGCTTCTCGGCCAGGATGTTCTGCTCTTTGCGGAACGCTTCCAGATCCGTGGTATCGGCTTCGTCGAACTGGGTGACGTGGGGGATCATGGCCCAGTTGCGGTGCAGGGCAGGACCGGAGATCTTCTGGATACGGGTCAGCTCCAGCTCTTCGACAGGGCCAAACTTGCTGAAATCAACCTTCGGCCAGGCCACGACGCTCATGCCGTTGCCAGTGCCGGTGCCGGCAGCCGGAGCGGACTCGGCGCGCTTGACCGCATCCTTCACGTAAGCCTGCACGTCTTCTTTGACGATGCGACCCTTGCGACCGGAGGCTTTCACCTTGGCCAGGTTGACACCGAACTCGCGCGCCAGACGGCGTACAGCCGGGGAGGCGTGGACATAGGCGTCGTTGGCGACGAAATCGGAGGCGGCAGCAGCCTGGGCAACCGGCGCAGGAGCGGCGGCAGCCGGAGCGGCAGCAACAGGCGCTGCGGCAGGAGCCGGAGCAGCCACGGCAGCCGGAGCGGCACCCGCCACTTCGAATACCATGATCAGGGAACCGGTGGAGACCTTGTCACCCGCCTTCACCTTGATCTCCTTGACCACACCGGCGAACGGCGCAGGCACTTCCATGGAGGCCTTGTCGCCTTCCACGGTGATCAGGGACTGGTCGGCTTCAACCTTGTCACCCACGGCGACCATGATTTCGGTCACTTCCACTTCGTCACCGCCGATGTCCGGCACGTTGACGTCCTTGGCACCGGCGGCAACCGGAGCAGCGGCAGCCACGGGGGCAGCAGCAGGAGCCGGCGCAGCAACAGCGGCCGGGGCTGCGCCCGCCACTTCGAAGACCATCACCAGGGAGCCGGTAGAAACCTTGGCGCCGGCGGCAACCTTGATCTCGACCACGCGACCGGCGAACGGTGCCGGCACTTCCATGGAGGCCTTGTCACCTTCCACGGCGATGATGGACTGGTCGGCTTCAACCATGTCGCCCACGGCAACCATGATCTCAGTTACTTCGACTTCGTCACCACCGATGTCCGGCACGTTGACGTCCTGGCGAGCGGCAGCAGCAGGAGCGGCGGCCGGCGCGGCAGCAACCGGGGCAGCAGCCTGGGCCGGAGCCGGTGCGGCAGCACCCTCGGCTTCGAAGACCATGATCTGGGAACCGGTGGCAACCTTGTCGCCCACCTTGATCAGGATCTCTTTGACGATACCGGCGGCCGGAGCCGGGACTTCCATGGAGGCCTTGTCACCTTCCACGGCGATCAGGGACTGGTCCAGCTCGACCTTGTCACCCACGGCCACCATGATCTCGGTGACTTCAACTTCATCGGCACCGATATCCGGCACCATAATCTGTTTGGACATTGCGCTTTATCCTCTTGCGTGCATCCGCGTGGCTGCCTGAGCATCACCACGCGCATCCCGCGTTATCCGTTTAAACCCAGGCAAGGTCGCGCCGGATACCCGGCGCGACACTCAATCCTCTTACGCGTACAGCGGGTTGACCTTGTCGGCATCGATGCCGTACTTGGCGATGGCTTCGGCCACAACCTGCTTGTCTACCTCGCCGCGCTTGGCCAGTTCGGTCAGGGCAGCAACCACTACGTAGAACTCGTTCACTTCGAAGTGACGACGCAGGTTGGCACGGCTGTCGGAGCGGCCGTAACCGTCGGTACCCAGGACACGGTAGTTCTCGGTCGGAACGAAGGCACGCACCTGATCGGCGAAGGACTTCATGTAGTCGGTCGCAGCGATGGTGGCTTCGGAACCCAGTACCTGAGCGATGTAGGGCACACGCGCTTCGGCGGTCGGGTGCAGCATGTTCCAGCGATCCGCGTCCTGACCGTCACGAGCCAGTTCGTTGAAGGAGGTGACGCTGAACACGTCGGAACCCACGCCGTACTCGCTGGCCAGGATCTGGGCGGCAGTGCGCACGTGACCCAGGATGGAACCACAACCCAGCAGCTGTACCTTGGCCTTGGTGCCGGCCACGGTTTCCAGCTTGTAGATACCCTTGCGGATGCCTTCCTCGGCGCCTTCCGGCATGGCCGGCATGGCATAGTTCTCGTTCAGGGTAGTGATGTAGTAGAACACGTTTTCCGGGTTCTCACCGTACATGCGGCGCAGGCCGTCCTGTACGATCACCGCCACTTCATAGGCGTAGGACGGGTCGTAGGAGATGCAGTTCGGGATGGTGTTGGCCAGGATGTGGCTGTGACCATCTTCGTGCTGCAAGCCCTCTCCGTTAAGAGTGGTACGACCGGAGGTCGCGCCCAGCAGGAAGCCACGGGCTTGCTGGTCACCGGCTGCCCACGCCATGTCGCCGATCCGCTGGAAGCCGAACATGGAGTAGTAGATGTAGAACGGGATCATCGGGCAGTCGTTGGTGCTGTAAGAGGTGGCAGCAGCCAGCCAGGAGGACATGGCGCCCAGCTCGTTGATACCGTCTTGCAGAACCTGACCCTGCTTGTCTTCCTTGTAGTAGGAGACGATGTCGCGGTCTTGCGGGGTGTACTGCTGACCGTGCGGGCTGTAGATACCGATCTGGCGGAACAGGCCTTCCATACCAAAGGTACGGGCTTCGTCAGCCAGGATCGGGACGATGCGCTTGCCGATGGACTTGTCTTTCAGCATCACGTTCAGGGAACGCACGAACGCCATGGTGGTGGAGATTTCGCGCGCCTGTTCACCCAGCAGCGGACCGAAGGCATCCAGCGCCGGGATTTCCAGCTTGGTGGTGCTCTCGCGCAGACGGGTCGGTACATAGCCCTTCAGTGCGGCACGGCGGGCGTGCAGGTACTTGTGCTCTTCGGTACCCTCTTCGATCTTCAGGTACGGCAGGTTTTCCAGCTGCTCGTCGGTGACCGGCAGGTTGAAACGATCGCGCAGGTGACGCACGGAGCCCAGATCCATCTTTTTGACCTGGTGAGCGATGTTCTTGCCTTCGGCCGCTTCGCCCATGCCATAGCCCTTGATGGTCTTGGCCAGGATCACGGTCGGCTTGCCCTTGGTCTGTGCAGCCTTGGAGAAGGCGGCGAACAGTTTGCGGGGGTCGTGACCACCGCGGTTCAGGGCGAAGATCTCCTCGTCGGTCATGTCTTTGACCAGCGCGGCGGTTTCCGGGTAACGGTTGAAGAAGTGCTCGCGCACGTAGGCACCGTCACGGGACTTCATGGTCTGGTAGTCACCGTCCACGGTCTCGTTCATCAGCTGGATCAGCTTGCCGGAAGTGTCTTTCTTCAGCAGCTCATCCCACTTGCGACCCCAGATGACCTTGGTCACGTCCCAGCCAGCGCCGGCGAACAGACCTTCCAGCTCGTTGATGACCTTGCCGTTGCCGACAACCGGACCATCCAGACGCTGCAGGTTGCAGTTGACCACGAACACCAGGTTGTCGAGCTTTTCACGCACGGCAACAGTCAGGGCACCCTTGGCTTCCGGCTCGTCCATCTCGCCGTCACCCAGGAAGGCGTAAACGGTCTGCTCGGAGCAATCCTTGATGCCACGGTCGGTCAGGTACTTCAGGAAACGCGCCTGATAGATGGCGGCGATGGGGCCCAGACCCATGGAAACGGTCGGGAACTGCCAGAATTCCGGCATCAGTTTCGGGTGCGGGTAGGAAGGGATACCCTTGCCATCCACTTCCTGACGGAAGTTGTCCAGCTGCTCTTCGGTCAGGCGACCTTCGGCGAATGCGCGGGCGTAGATGCCCGGGGAGATGTGACCCTGGAAGTAGACCAGATCGCCACCGTCCTTCTCGTTGCGGGCACGGAAGAAGTGGTTGTAGCAGACTTCGTAGATGGTCGCGGAAGAAGCGAAGGAAGACATGTGACCACCCAGGTCCAGATCTTTCTTGGAAGCGCGCAGCACGATCATCATGGCGTTCCAGCGGATGATGGCGCGAATGCGGCGTTCCATTTCCAGGTCGCCCGGGTAAGCCGGCTCGTCGCTGGACGGGATGGTGTTGATGTAGTCGCGGTTTGCCTTGGCAGCCACGTCCACACCGCTTGCGCGGGCTTTCTCGGCCAACTGTTCAAGGATGAACTGAGCGCGTTGCGGACCCTCTTCACGCAGCAGGGATTCCAGAGAGGCAAGCCACTCCAGCGTTTCTATCGGGTCCACATCGTTCTTCAGGATATCAGACATGGCTGGTTCCTATGTTGTTGTGATTGCACGGCATTGCACGGCGAAGGGCGCAAGCATTCGACAATTAAGAAAGCCTTGTGGGATTAGTTTTCCTGCTGACGGATCCGACGCATGGATCGCTGGATCCGGCTGTCTTCCCTCTGCATATCCAACAAGGTGTCCTCGATAAAGGCCAGGTGCTCATGACAAGCAGCCCTGGCCCGCTCCGGAGCCCCCGACAGGATAGCCTCGATCAGGCTCGCACGATGGCGACGGATCTTGGCGACCACTCCCGGACGGCGATTCAAAATTTCGTTATTGCGTAAAATGTTCTGCTCAAGCATGGGGCCCATGGCCCGCAACAGGTGCAGCAGCACCACGTTGTGGGAGGCCTCGGCCACGGCCAGATAGAACTGGGTCACGGCGGCCGATTCGACCACCAGCGACCCTTGCTGACCGGCTTCTTCGATGGCGGCTTGCGCCAGGCGAATCCGTTCGAAATCAGCCTCGGTGCCCCGCAGCGCCGCATAGTAGGCACAGATGCCTTCCAGTGCGTGACGAAACTCCAGCAGGTCGTACTGGGCTTCCGGGTGAGTGCTGAGCAGTTCGAACAGGGGGTCGGCGATCCCCTTGCTCAGGGCATTTTGTACGTAAGTGCCACCGCCCTGACGACGATACAAGAGTCCTCTCGCTTCCAGGCGCTGGATGGCTTCGCGCAAGGAAGGGCGCGACACCTGAAACTGGATGGCGAGTTCCCGCTCGGGCGGCAACTTCTGACCCGGCTGCAGGCTGCCTTCCAGAATCATGCTTTCCAGCTCGGCGACGATGGCGTCGGCCAGCTTGGGCTGAGTTATCTTGATATAGGGCATGAGGCTACTTTGTTAAATTGGTATTACCAATTTTATGGTTGGGGCGAAAATTAGCAGAGGGCTTGAAAAAAGTCCACCCAAAAGATGATCTGAATCAAGAAGCTAGGCTGCCACTTTGGGGGTAAAAACGCGGAATCATGATATAGCTCATAGAAAATGGTCTGACCAATATTTGTGAGCTTGCTCACCGATAACATTTGGCCAACAGCATGAAAAATGGCTTGCCAGACAAGGCAAGCCATTGATTCTAAAAACACAAAATAATTTTTAGATTTTTCACTCAAAGTGAAGATTTTCCCGATAGCGAGGCCATTCGAAACTGTCACCCGGATCCGTCTTGCGGCCCGGCGCGATGTCGCAGTGGCCGACAATACGGTCCGCCGTGATGGCTGGATAACGGTGAACAATCGCCCGGCTGAGGTCCGACAGCACCTCGTATTGCTTGTCGCTGTAGGGAAGCTCGTCGGTCCCTTCCAGTTCGATCCCGATGGAAAAATCGTTGCATGCCTCCCTCCCCTCCCAGCTCGAGACTCCCGCATGCCATGCCCTGGCGCCAAAAGGCACGTACTGTACCAGTTCCCCATCGCGGCGGATCAGGCAATGGGCCGAGACCCTCAGTTGATGAATACCGGCGAAATAGGGGTGAGCACCGGGATCGAGGCGCCCCAGAAACAGATCGTCGATAAAGGGGCCACCAAACTGCCCGGGGGGCAGGCTGATGCCGTGTATCACCAGCAAGGAGACATCATCCGGGCTGAGCCTCTCATTGTGATGGGGGGAAGGCACCTTGCGGGCCTGCTCGCACCATCCTTCTCGATCGATGGAAAACAGGGTTGTGGGTTGTGTCATCGTCTGCTCGACTCACAAATGGAAGCGATGTGCCTCTGGCGGGATGGGAAAACTGGGAACAAGTCTCTGAATTCATGGATAACGCTATGTTAGGCTGAGCCATTCACTCGCGCGATATGGGACACACTATGCACCCGATGGCACGCCGTCTCTGGCTGCTCGCCTGGCTCTCGCTGCTGGGTCTGCTGACCCTCTACTTTCATGGCCGTGAACAACCGTCGGTGACCGCCAGCGGCGATCTGCTGCTCAGGGCCGATGCCAGCGGCCATTATCGTCTGGAGGGTGCCATCAACGACCAGCCGGTGCAACTGCTGCTGGACACAGGAGCAACCCGGGTGACCATACCGAGCCAGGTGGCCGCCCGGCTCGGCCTCGTCGCCACGGGCCGCAGCCGTGTCAACACGGCAGCCGGAGAGATCCAGGTCGAAACCGGCCGGATCGAAAGTCTGGCGATGGGTCCGCTGACCCTGTACGATTTGTCCGTCTTTATCAATCCGGCTGCCGACGGGGAGGAGATCCTGGTGGGCATGAATGCCCTGGGCAGGCTGGAATTGCGCCAGAAAGACAGGCAATTGCTTCTCAGACCCTTGCAGGAATAAGGCATGTTACAACAGGACATCCGCCGCGCCGTGCGCGCCGCACTTCTCGAAGACTTGGGCGATGCCCTCACCGCGCTGGATCAACCGGATGCCAGCGCCGACATCACGGCCCAGCTGATCCCGGCTGATCGCATCTCGACCGCGCGAGTCATCACCCGCGAGGCGGGCGTCTTCTGCGGCCAGCCCTGGGTCGACGAGGTGTTTGCCCAGCTCGGTGGCGAAGTGAAGGTCGAGTGGAAAGTGCAAGATGGTGAACGCCTTGCCCCCAATCAGGAGCTGTTCCGCCTCCATGGCCCCGCCCGCGTGCTGCTGACCGGCGAGCGCAATGCGCTGAACTTCGTGCAGACCCTTTCCGGGGTCGCCACCCTGACTGCCCGTTATGTGGCCGAGCTGGAAGGCACTGACTGCCGCCTGCTCGATACCCGCAAGACCCTGCCCGGCCTGCGCAGCGCCCAGAAGTATGCGGTCACCTGCGGCGGCGGCAAAAACCACCGCATCGGTCTGTTTGATGCCTACCTCATCAAGGAGAACCACATTCTCGCCTGCGGCGGCATCGCGGAAGCAATCAGCGAAGCGCGCCGTCTCAATCCGGACAAACCGGTGGAAGTCGAGGTCGAATCCCTGGCTGAGCTGGAGCAGGCCCTGGCCGCACGGGCCGACATCGTGATGCTGGACAACTTCGACATCCCCATGATGCAGGAAGCCGTTCGCCTCAATCAGGGCAGAGCCAAGCTGGAAGTCTCCGGCAACGTCACCCTCGATACCCTTGCCGGATACGCCGCGACCGGGATCGACTTCATCTCGGTGGGAGCGCTGACCAAGCATGTGCGGGCACTGGATCTCTCCATGCGCTTTGTCGAGGCTTGAGCAAGCCCCATCCGTTGCTCGTGCCCAAAAATATTACAGGGCTCGAAACTTGCAAAAGGCGCCATCGGCGCCTTTTCTTTATGCAGGATCCCACGACATAAGGAGTGTGAAGATGGGCCCTCCAGCCTCATGACAAGTGCCAATGGAAGCCATTTAATCTTTGATTTTTCTACACATTTCACTAAATGACATAAAAGTGGCTAACAAGGTCCCCGCCTCTGTTGCCAACCCGAAGCGCTCGGATAAGATACCAGCGTGGATAGCATTCCACCGGTGCTTATCAGGAAACATGGAAAAAAGGATATTTCACATGAAAAGACAGGGTTTACGCTAATCGAATTGATGATCGTCGTTGCGATCGTCGCCATCCTCGCCGCCATCGCCTTGCCGGCGTATCAGACTTACACCAAAAAGGCGAAATTTACTGAAGTTGTCTCAGCCACTGGTGCATTTAAAACAGCTGTTGAAGTCTGTGCTCAGAAAGATGGTGATATGGCTAATTGCACCACGCCAGGAAGCAATGGTATCCCTCTAGACGTTAGTGGTGCTTCTGGCAGTTTTGTTGACTCAGTAACAATTGCTGCAGGAGCTGCTAGTGGTGCCGTTGAAATAACTGCCACAGGTACAACTCCCCCATTTGAAAATACTGAAAATACTTACATTTTGGGGGGCGTACTTACGAATGGGCAAGTCATTTGGACAAACGCAGCAAGTGGCAGTTTATGCCTAACTTCTGGCATCTGCTAACGCATGACTTCTAGCCTCAATAGCGGCCTGGCCACCAGCCTGGCCGCTTCTTCCCTCCTCAGTGAGCCGGACTCACAGCGCTATCTGAGCCAGGCCAAGGCGCAGCGCAAGCCCTTTGTCACCTTCCTGATTGAAAACGACATCCTCGACAGCAAAGCCCTCGCCGATTTCTGCGAGCTGGAATATGGGGTACCTCTGCTGGATCTGGCGGCCTTTGATCTCGCCGAGATCCCGCAGAAATACCTCAATCAAAAGCTGATTGAAAAGCACCATGTCCTGCCCATCTACACCCAGGGGCATACCCTCTATATCGCCATGTCCGATCCGACCAATGTGTCGGCTCTGGAGGATTTTGGTTTCAGTTTTGGCCTGCACACGGAAGCCCTGCTGGTCGAAGAGAGCAAGCTGACCGCCGCCATCGGTAAGCTGATGGAGAGCGAGCAGGATACCCTGGGCATGGATCATATCGACGAGGCCGAGATCTCCGAACTCGAGGTCTCCGACGAGAGTTCCCGCCTCGACGAGAGCGTCAACACCGCGGACGATGACGCCCCCATCGTCAAATACATCCACAAGATCATGATGGATGCCATCAAGCGCGGGGCCTCCGACCTGCATTTCGAACCCTACGAGACCAAGTACCGGATCCGCTTTCGGGTAGACGGCATATTGCACGAAGTCGCCACGCCGCCGGTCAACCTGGCCAACCGCTTCGCGGCTCGCCTCAAGGTGATGGCGCGGCTCGATATTGCCGAACGGCGCCTGCCCCAGGATGGCCGGATCAAACTCAAGATCTCACGCAACAGATCCATGGACATGCGGGTCAACACCCTGCCCACCATGTGGGGCGAAAAGATCGTGATCCGGTTGCTGGACTCCTCGGCCGCCCGGCTCAATATCGATCAACTCGGCTTTGACGACCGGCAGAAGACGCAATACCTGCACGCCCTCTCCAAACCTCAGGGCATGATCCTGGTGACCGGCCCGACGGGGTCAGGCAAGACGGTCTCACTCTATACCGGCCTCAAGATCCTCAACACCAGCGAGGTCAATATCTCCACCGCCGAAGATCCGGTCGAGATAAACCTGCCCGGCGTCAACCAGGTGCAGATCAATCCCAAGGCGGGGCTCACCTTCGCCAGCGCCCTGCGCTCCTTCCTGCGCCAGGATCCCGACATCGTCATGGTGGGGGAGATACGGGATTTGGAAACCGCCGAGATTGCTATCAAGGCCGCCCAGACCGGTCACCTGGTGCTCTCCACCCTGCACACCAACTCGGCGGCAGAAACGCTCACCCGGATGATGAACATGGGGGTGCCGGCCTTCAACATCGCCTCTTCGGTCACCCTCATCATGGCCCAGCGCCTTGCCCGCAAACTCTGCGATCACTGCAAGGCGCCAGAAGTGGTGCCGGAAGCCGAGTTGCTGGAGCTGGGCTTCACCCAGCAGCAACTAGCCGCCGGGTTGCGGCTGTTCAAGCCCGTGGGATGCAAGGAGTGCTCGGGAGGCTACAGAGGCCGGGTCGGCATCTATGAGATCATGCTGATGTCCGACAACATCGCCAAACTCATCATGCAGGGAGCCAACTCGCTGCAGATTGCCGCGATAGCCCAAAAAGAAGGTTCATCGCGGCTTTCCGGGGAAGGCCGCCTTGATTTTCAGAAAAAAGTATTCTGAGTCCCTAAATCCATATGCCATGCGCTTTATCACTTTGATCTTGTTGTTCACCCCTTCCAGCACACTCGTGTGCATCGGGTAGTTTGC
>NZ_JALIHH010000089.1:0-45079 GCF_022869435.1 Aeromonas sp. LsrichE-8G | reverse complement strand
GGGACACGCCGTTTTAGCCTGTGGAGGCGTGGTGCAATCAGGCCGCCCGATGAAGCAGGAACCCGGTACTGCGCGAGCAGCTATCACCCAGTAATGGGAATCCCCCTCCTGTGACGCGAAGCGCTAAGGTGGGGGAGGATGTCAATTCCCTCAACTACACCTCCGGCACCACGGGGAACCCCAAGGGGGTGGTCTATCACCATCGCGGCGCCCACCTCAATGCGGTCAACAATGCCCTCTCCTGGGAGCTGCCCAAGCACCCGGTCTACCTCTGGACCCTGCCGATGTTCCACTGCAACGGCTGGTGCTTCCCCTGGACCCTGGCGGCCACCGCCGGGGTGAGCGTCTGTCTGCGCCACGTGCAGGCGGCGGCCATCTACGGGGCGCTGCGCGAACACAAGGTGAGCCATTTCTGCGCCGCCCCCATCGTGCTCAATATGCTCAACAATGCCGATCCGGCCCTCAAACAGGGACTCGAACACCCCGTCAAGGCGATGACGGCGGGGGCAGCGCCGCCCGCCACCGTGATCGCCGGCATGGAGGCCATGGGGATCGCCGTGACCCATGTCTATGGCCTCACCGAAACCTATGGCCCCTGCGTGGTGTGCGAGCCGCAAAGACGCTGGCAGGGGCAGGATGCCACCACGCTCTCCCGTCTCAAGGCGCGTCAGGGGGTGGCCTCCCCCCTGCAAGGGGAGATGCGGGTCATCAACCCCGTCAGCGGCGAGCCGGTCCCCATGGATGGCAAAACCCTGGGAGAGATAGTGCTGCGGGGCAACATCGTCATGAAGGGCTACCTCAAGAACTCGGCGGCGAGCGAGGAGGCGATGGCACAGGGATGGTTTAGAAGCGGGGATCTCTCGGTCTGGCACCCGGACGGCTATGTGGAGATCAAGGACAGATCCAAGGACATCATCATTTCCGGCGGGGAGAACATCTCCAGCCTGGAGGTGGAGGACGTGCTCTATCGCCACCCCGATGTGGAAGAAGCCGCGGTGATCGCCATGCCGGACGAGACCTGGGGGGAGGTGCCCTGCGCCTTCGTCAAGCTCAAGGAGGGGCGCGAGCTCACCCAGGCCGAGCTCATTGCGTTCTGCCGCGAGCAGATGGCCCACTTCAAGGCCCCCAAGCGCATCATCTTCACCCCGCTGCCCAAGACCTCTACCGGCAAGGTGCAAAAATTCATGCTGCGCAAGCAGTTGGCGTGACGACAAAGGCGCCGCGCCATCAACGGGCCTGCGGGCCCGTTTTGTGTTGCGCGATGTAAAGAAGCAGGGCCTCGCCGGTAGCGGTCGCCAGCCAACAAGACGTGCCTTTCGAGCCCGTTCCGGCTTACCATGCCTGCCATGTCCCGCGAGCCTGAGGATGCCTGTGAGAAAATCGGATCGACTGTTTCAACTGACCAACCTGCTGCGGGCGCATCAACCCCTGACCGCCCGGGATCTGGCGACGCGCCTGTGCGTGTCGGAGCGCACCATCTACCGCTATATCGACGATCTCTCTTTGGCGGGCATTCCGGTTTACGGGGAAGCCGGGCTGGGCTATCGGCTGAGCGAGGGGTTCGAAATGGCCCCGTTGCAACTGAGTGCGGCCGAGCTGGAGGCCCTCATCACCGGGGTGAACCTGGTGGCGGTGCTGACGGGCAAGGGGATGGCCGATCCGGCCCGCGCCCTGCTCGCCAAGATTGAGGCGGCGCTGCCCGCCAAGGAGGCTCGGGCACCTCGCGTCCCCGTGGTGCGGGTGCCGGACTATTCCACGGCGCACCCTGCATACGCTCGCTGGGACAGGTTGCACGACGCCATCACGGCCGGTCACTGGCTGCACATTGGTTACCGGGATGCCAGCGCCAGCAGGACGGAACGCCAGCTCTTTCCCCTCGGGCTCTTCTACTGGGGCGGATGCTGGACGCTCGGCGCCTGGTGTGCGCTGCGCCGGGCCTACCGGGATTTCAGGGTGGATCGCATCGACACCCTGGCGCCGTGCCGACCGGGAGAAGGGGCACCACCTGGCGCGACCCTGGCCGATTACCTTGCCCTGCGCCAGTCGGACGCGTTTCCCCCTGGGCGCAGTGGCGCCGAAAAGGTCATTCAGGACTGACACAAGGCTGTCAGTAGCCCTTCGTTATGCTGGGTTCTCCAGACCATCCACAACGGAGAAAACGAGATGATCATCAAGGGTGACATGCAAGAGGCAGGGGGCGTCGAATTTGCCACCTTCAGGCTCAGGGAAGGGGTGACGGAGGCTGATTTGCTCGCCCTGTCACGGCGGGTCGAGTCCGAGTTTCTTGTCCAGCAATCCGGGCTCATCATGCACTGCCTGCTGCGCGGCGCCGACGGCCTCTATGCGGACGTGGTGATGGCCCCCAGCCAGTCGCTGGTGGAAGCCTACTGCCAGCAGTGGCTGCACAACGACGTGGCAGGGGAGTACCTGACCCTGCTTGACCATCACTCGGTCAACATGAGCTTCTGGACCCGTATCGGCTGAGGGCGGCGCGGGGCCTGCCATCCCCCGGCGAGGGGACAATCATGAAATGAAACGGGCCCACAGGGCCCGTTTTGTTGAACAGAATTCAATAATTACTTGGTGTGGCGCTCATGCAGGCGCTGCACCACATCCTTCAAACCCAAGCCTTCGTTTTGCAGCAAGACGGTCAGGTGGTAGAGCAGGTCAGCGGATTCGTTGATGAGCTCTTCTCTGTCTTTCGCCATGGCGGCCAGGGCCACTTCCACCCCCTCTTCACCCACCTTCTGGGCGATGCGCTTGGTGCCTTTGCCATAGAGGCTGGCGGTGTAGCTGGTGGCGGGATCTGCCCCTTTGCGTGATGCCAGGATCTGTTCGAGCTCGGCCAGGAAGCCGAGCGGCGGCACGGGGTGGCCGTCGAAGCAGGAGGGGTTGCCCAGATGGCAGGTGGGGCCGACCGGGTCGGCGGCAATGAGCAGGGAGTCCTGATCACAGTCGGTGGTGATGGCGACGAGCTTGAGCACATGGCCCGAGCTCTCGCCCTTGGTCCACAGGCGCTGCTTGCTGCGGCTGAAGAAGGTGACCTGGCCGGTGGTCTGGGTCTTTTCCAGCGCCTCGCGGGTCATGAAGCCCTGCATCAGCACTTCGCCGCTGAGGGAATGCTGGACGATGGCGGGGATCATGCCCTCACACTTGGCCCAGTCCAGGCGCTCGGCCAGCGGCAATGCATTGTCTACTGCTTGATTATTCACGGATGGCGACTCCTTCGTTTTTCAGCCAGCGTTTCAATTCGGGAATGGGAATGAGGCCCTTGTGGAACACGGAGGCGGCCAGCGCCCCGTCCACGTCGGCCAGGGTAAAGGCATCGCGAAAGTGCGCCATGGCCCCGGCGCCGCCGGAGGCGATGAGGGGCACCTTGCACACGGCGCGCACCAGCTTGAGCTGCTCAAGGTCGTATCCCTGACGCATGCCGTCCTGGTTCATCACGTTGAGCACTATCTCCCCCGCGCCCCGGCGCTGCACTTCCTGTACCCACTCCAGGGTGGTCCAGGTGGTGGTGCGGGTGCGGCTCTCGTCGCCGGTAAACTGTTTGACCTGATATTGACCGAGGGCGGCATCGAAGTAGGAGTCGATACCCACCACCACGCACTGCACGCCGAAGCGCTCGGCGAGCCGGGTGATCAGGGTGGGATCGGCCAGGGCGGGGGAGTTGATGGAGACCTTGTCGGCACCGAATTCCAGGATCTGGCGGGCATCCTCCACGCTTTTGATGCCGCCGGCGACGCAGAAGGGGATGTCGATGACTTCCGCCACCCGGCTTACCCAGCTCTTGTCTACTACCCGTTCGTCGCTCGAGGCGGTGATGTCATAGAAGACCAGCTCATCGGCGCCCTCGGCGGCGTAGCGGCGGGCGAGGTCGACAATGCCGCCCATCACCTCGTGGTTGCGAAACTGCACGCCCTTGACCACCACGCCATCTTTGACGTCGAGGCAGGGGATAATACGCTTTGACAACATGCTCATTGCTCCATGTAAAGCACGGTTAAAGAAACGTCGTTCTGCCGCCGGCGTTGGCCCGGGCGGCGGACGGGAACAGGGTTGGCATGCCTTGAACGGGGGCCCATGAAGGGAGAAACGACAGGCCCGGCAGGCCGTCTCGTCGCCTCTGGGCACCCCACTATATGCATGACTTCATTCAGTGATTCAACCCTTTGTCGCCCTTGACCTGCCCCGGATGGCAGGCTGGCGCCTCGGGGAGGGGAGCCCGATCGTCCGGGTGGGTCTCGTCCGTTGCCATATGCTGGCGCAGGGTGAGCAGGGCGGCATCAAAATCAAACGCCTTCAGTTGCCTGGTCAGGGTGTCGCTGCGAGACCCCAGCATGAGGCGAAGGGGACCGGAATACTGCTCGTAGAGGGGGATCACGGCGGTGTCGCTTTGCACCAGCAGGGCTTCCATCTGGCCCAGCAGTTGCTGGCGCCACTGATCCCCCAGAGGCACCAGATCGGTGGTCGGGGCGGCGAGATCGTCCCCGAGCAGAGCGCAAAGGGCGGCGATCTCTTCATCGATGGATGACATGAGTCCGGTGGGCTCAGTGTTGCCGTCCGCGATGGCCTGCTCCAGGGCCAGGCAGTGGCGCGACAGCTCATGTGCCCCCAGGGTGCTCGCCACGCCGCGCAGGCTATGGACCATGCGGGTTGCATCGCTGTGCTCCCCGGCCTGCAAGTGGCGGTGCAGCCGGGTCATGTCCTGGCCATGCTCATGGATGAAGTCGCGAAGCAGGGCCAGGTATTTCTCCTGATTGCCGTTGAGGGCCGCCAGCCCCTGGTCGAGATCCAGACCCGGGTGTGCCTGCAGGCGGGCAAGGGGGCCTGTCACGGGATGGCGAGTGCTGTCGTCCGGGGCAAGCTCGGGGACCTTGCCTTGGGGCAGCCAGCGCTGCAGGGCTTCAAACAGCTTGGCGGGGGTGACGGGCTTGGCAATGAAATCGTTCATGCCGGCCGATGCGCTCGCCTTTCTGTCCTCCTCGAAGGCGCTGGCGGTGAGCGCCAGGATGGGCAGCCTGTCCATGCCGGGCAGGGCCCGGATGGCGCGGGTGGCGCTGTAGCCATCCATCACTGGCATCTGTATGTCCATCAGGATGAGGTCGAAGGGGTGCTGGCTGACGAGGGCCAGGGCCTCCTGGCCGTTGACGGCCGTCTCGATGACGAGGCCGCTGTGGCACAGGAGCTCGAGCACCACTTCCCGGTTGATGGCGTTGTCTTCCACCAGCAGGATCCGGGCGTGGCGAGGGAAGCTGAAGGCCTGTTGGTTCCCCTGCTCGGACGGGGTCCGGGAAGGAGCGTCCTCTTTTGCCTTGAACAGCCTGGCGGTAAACCAGAAGCAGCTTCCCTGGCCTGGCTCGCTGGTGACTCCGACCTCACCCCCCATCAGGGCGGCGATCCGGCTGGTGATTGCAAGGCCAGTGCCGCCATATCTGCGAGTGGTGGAGACATCCGCCTGTTCGAACGCCTGGAACAGCTTCTCGCGCTGCGCAGGGGTGATGCCGATGCCGGTATCTTCCACCTCGAAGCGCAGCAGGTAGCCGGTGGTGAGGGGGCGGGCCAGCCTGACGCGCAGGGTGACGGTTCCCTGCTCGGTGAACTTGATGGCGTTGGTCGCATAGTTGAGCAGGGCCTGGCGCAGGCGGGTGATGTCGCCGTGCACCCAGGCGGGGGTATCGCCGATGTCCGTCACTATGGTGAGCCCCTTGGCCCTGGCCTGGTCGTTCATCAGGGCGCGGACGTTGTCCAGCATGGCGGTGAGGGTGAAATCGGTCAGCTCCAGCGTCATCTTGCCCGCATCGATCTTGGAGAGATCCAGGATGTCGTTGAGGATGCTGAGCAGGTGCTGGGCGGCAGTGTCTATCTTGGTCAGCCGTTCGAGGTCGGTGGGATCCCGGGTGTCGCGCTTGAGCAGATAGGTGAGCCCCAGGATGGCATTCATGGGGGTGCGGATCTCGTGGCTCATGTTGGCAAGGAAGGCGCTCTTGGCGTGGTTGGCACTTTCGGCCCGCTGGTGGGCCTGGGCCAGCTGCCGGGTGCGCTCGTTGACCATCTCCTCCAGGTGGTAGCGATACTGGTCCAGCTCCTCGCCGAGCTGTTTCTTCTCGGTGATGTCGGCCTGGACCGTGACGTAGTGGGTGATTTCACCGCTCTCCTGGCGGATCGGCGACACCGTGGCCAGCACCTGGTAGTGGGAGCCATCCTTGCGCTGGTTGATGAATTCGCCATGCCAGCGCTGGCCGTGGTTGATGGCATCCCACAGGGCGACATAGCTGGCATCCGGGGTGAGGCCCGAGCGCAGCAGGGACGGGGTCCGGCCTATCACCTCGTGCTGCTGGTAACCGCTGGCGGCGAGGAAGGCGGGGTTGACGTACTCGATGCGCGCCCGGGTGTCGGTGATGAAGACGCCGTCAGGGCTCTGTTCGAGGGCCAGGGACAACTGGCGCAACTGCTGCTCGGCCAGCTTGCTCTGGGTGATGTCCAGATGGATGCCAAGGAGGCGCACGGGTCGCTGCTGGGCGTCCCGATAGACGCTCCCTTTGCTCACCAGCCAGCGGATGCCGCCATCTGGCAGCAGGATCCTGAACTCCAGCTCGACGGGGGCGCCGCTGACCGCCCGCTCCGCCAGCAACTGCTCGATGTGCGGCCTGTCATCCGGATGCAGGCAGGCTTGCCAGGCGGCCAGCTCGCCGAGCGCCTCGGCACTGCGGCCATAGAGGCGGGCGCATTCCGGCGAGAAGAAGAGACGGTTGCTGACCATGTCCCATTCCCAGATGCCGACATGGGCCCCTTCCTGGGCCATCAGCAGGCGCTGTTCGCTCTCGCGCAGGGCGCTGCTGACGGTTTCGGCGCGCACCCGTGCACTGATGGCGTCGTCCATCAGGTTCAGGGCTGCGAGGCGAGCACGACGCTGGGTATCGAGCGCCATCTGCTGATTGTGTTGCAGGCACTGCTCCGCGAGCTTGCGCTCCGTGATGTCCTGCACGGTGCCGTAGAGCTCGAGTATGGTGCCATCCCTGTCCCTGAGCGCCGCCCCACGGGCAATGACCCAGGCGGTCTCCCCCTGCTCCGTGATCACTTCGGCATCGCACTCGTAGGGCTGCCCGTCCAGCCTGCAGCGCTCGACGGCCTGGGCCACCGTGTGCCACCCCTCCTGGGTGAAGTATTTTCTGACCTCGGGATAGACGGCGGGGGGGAGTGCCGGATCCCGGCCATAGATGCGATAGATCTCCGGTGACCAGAAGTGGCTGTCATCGGCCACGCGCCAGCGCCAGTTCCCTATCTTGGCGAGACGCTGGGACTCGCGCAGTATGGCTTCATTGCGGCGCAGCGCCTCCTCGGTCTCCTTGTTCTGCCGGTTGTCCTCGATGATGGAGATGAAGTAGTCGGGATTGCCTTCGGCGTCGCGCACCAGGGCCACCGTCAGAGTGGTCCAGATGATCTCGCCCCCCTTGTGCAGGTAGCGCTTCTCCAGGGTGTAGTGGGGGATAGTTCCCGCCAGCATCCGGGCCACATGGGCCTCATCGAGGTAGAGATCGTCCGGGTGGGTCAACTGCTGGAACGTCATCCCGGTGAGCTCGTCGGCCCGGTAGCCCAGGATGTGGCACAGCCGCTGATTGACACGCAGCCAGTGTCCATCGGGGGAGACCAGGGCGATGCCGACCGCTGCCTGTTCGAAGGTGACCTGGAAGCGGTTCTCGCTCTGCTGCAACTGGTTCTGGGTGTTCATCAGCTCCTGCCAGCGCAGGACCTCTCTGGCCCGGGCGCGATGAAAGGCGGCACTGAGCACGCTGATGAGCAGACCGTTGGCGATGAGCAGGCACCATTGCACCAGATCCTGGCCAGCCTCGACACTCAGTGAATAGATGGGGGGGAGCATGAAATAGCTGGTGACCAGGGCGGTGATCAGGGTGCAGAGCAGACCAGGCAACAAGCCCCCCAACAGGGCGCAGACGATGATGGGCAGCATGAAGAGAACCAGCAGCGGTCGCTCACCAAAGGCGATGGGCAGCTGGACACGGATTTGCAACATCAGAACGGGCAGCAGCACGGCCAGCAGGGAGATCCCCCAGCGCTGGGTAGAGGGGCGCACATGCCACAGGGGTGACCAGCTCATCATGGGAGATCCTCCGGTGGCATGGGGGCCTGGGGATAGGGGGGCGGCACTCCGAGCTGACGGGAGAGCCCGTTGATCTGGTGCTTGAGGGCCAGCATGGCGAGCTCCCTGTCCACCATCACCTTGTTGAACCGCTCCAGCTCATGGTTCTGCTGGCGCAGCTCGCTGGCCTGGCGGGTCAGGGCCTGTTCAACCTGCTCCCGTTCGGTGACATCGAGCAGAATGCCGATGATGGCGGGCTGGCCGAGGTAGTCGACGCGCCGCCCGTACAGCTCGACCTCCAGGGATTCCCCGTGCTGATGCAGGGCACTGAAGCGGGTGTGGATATCGCGCGCGTCCTGCTCGCACGCGTGCACCAGCTCGGCGACCCTGGTGCTGTCCTTGGGAGCGGCAAGGGCGTGTAACTGGCCAACGGCGATCAGCGCCCCCGGGGTGTCATAGCCAAACAGTCGGGCAAAACAGGGGTTGATGTAGCAGAGCCGACCCTGCTGGATGATGTAGATCCCGGCAAGGGATTGCTCCACCAGGGCACGGAACAGCCCCTCGCGCTCTCGCAAGTCGGCCTCGGCCCGTTTGAAGTCCGTGATGTCCCGAGAGATGCCGAAGATCCCGATCACCTGCCCCTCGCTGTCTTGCAAGGGGCCTTTGGTTGCGAGAAACACATGCTCGCCATCGGGCAGGGTCAGGTACTCCTCCTCGGTCTGCACCCGGTTGCGCTCTATGACCTGGCGCCCGGATGCCATCAGCATCTGCGCCTGCTGCGGCGGGAAGAGCGTCAGATCATCCTGGCCCAGCACCTCGTCAACCGGCTTGCCGACAAACTGGCTGGCGGCCCGGTTGAAGAGGATGTATCTGCCCTCCTTGTTCTTGGCGAAGATGGCGTCTTCCGAGCTGTCGGCGATGGCGGAGAGCAGTTGCAACGCCTCCAGCCGCTGGGACTGGGAGTGCTGAAGCTGCTCGGCCATCTGCAGCCGGGTGTGCTGGCGCAGCAGGATGATGCCGGCGTTGGTGACAAAGAGCACCAGCAGGCCGATGAGACCGATCCAGACGCTCTCCTTGAAGGTGGCCTGGTAGAGTTCCGCCTTGTCGATCTTGGCCAGCAGGTACCAGTCCGTGTTCATGACCGGATAGACAACCCCGAAGACCTCGCTGCCCCGGTAATCCTGGCCATAAAGCACCTGGGGCGTGCCGCGTTCGGCGAGCCGCAAATACTGGGCTGCCAGCAGGGTGGGGTGGGTGACGGGATAGTGCAGGGTGAGAGCCGGTTCCGGGCGATAGCGCAGGCTACTCAGATAGTGGACCTGATCCCCCTGCTGGCGAAACAGAATGGCTTCTCCGCTGCTGTCTGGGATGGGCCAGGTACGAAGGATGCGATCGGCCCAGTCAGTACCGATGATGTGCAGCGCGAGGACGGTGGTCCCGTGGCCTGACGGGCCGAGGGGAGCCAGAAAATCCAGTCTGGCGTATCCCTTTCCATCGACATAGGGGGCCACTCTGAGCACCTTGCCTGCCTCAACCCGGGAAAGGGCGGCCTGCAGGGGACTATTCACGGGGCCAGCCCCCGGGGTCTGCCACAGGATATGGCCGGCAGGATCAAGCAGGGTCGCCCCCTGGAATCCACGCAGCGAGAGGACGTCCTGCAGTTGTGTCAGCCACTGTGTCTTTGCCGTCAGCCCATCAGGAGGCAGGGCACCATAACGCGGGCTCTCGATGATCTGGCGGACATCCTGATCGCGGTTGTCGAGCCATTCGGTGATGCGCCGGCTTTTGAGATCGGCGATGGCTTCGAGACGGGCCACTTCCGTGTCCCGGGTCAGTTCGATGTTGCGGGCGATGGCCATGGCGGTCAGGGCCAGGATGAGCCCGTTGAGCAGCAGGAAGGGGATCCACTGACGCCGGGAGAGGGCGGGCGTCACCGCTGGCTGGCTGATGCGACGACGCAGCATGGCATAAAGCATGAGGGCCGTGATGAGGATGAAGAGCCAGCCCTTGATGGTGCTTGCCATGGCGAACTGGGCAGGGGTGCTGAACAGCCACTCCACCGCCTTGTCGGAGAGCAGGATCCACAGGCTTGCCACGGCGGCATAGGTGAGCACGACGTTGAGCACATGTGCCCGGGTCAGAGGAGCCTCAGCCATCCACGGCCTCGCTGCCATCCTGGTAGCGTTCGGCAATGGTGACGAACGCGTCGAAATGGCGATCGAAGGCGGTCACGACATCGGGATCGAAATGGTGGCCGCTGCCGGAGAGGATGAGGGCGCGAGCCTCGTCGTAGCTCATGGCCGGCTTGTAGACCCTGGCGCAGATGAGGGCGTCAAACACGTCTGCCAGCGCCATCAGGCGAGCCGAGAGGGGGATGGCGTCCCCTTGCAAGCCGTCCGGGTAGCCGCTGCCATCCCACTTCTCGTGGTGCCAGTGGGCGATCTCCTTGGCCAGGGTGAGGAAGGCCAGGGGCTGCTCCATGTCCTGTTCGGCCTCCTCGATGGCATCGCTGCCGAGCTTGGCGTGGGTGCGCATGATCTGCCACTCCTCCGGGGTCAGCTTGCCCGGTTTGAGCAGGATGTGGTCGGGAATGCCCACCTTGCCGATATCATGAAGCGGTGCGGAGCGGCTCAGCAGGTCGATGTAACCCGGGGTCAGGGTATCGGCGAAACGGGGGTGATCAGCCAGGGCGCTCGCCAGCAGACGCACATAGCCCTGGGTGCGCAGGATATGGTTGCCGGTTTCGGGGTCGCGGATCTCCGCCAGATGGGCGAGGGCGCGGATGGAGACCTGCTGGATCAGGTCGTTTTCCGCCATTCGCCGCGCGACCTCGGCTTCCAGCGCCGCATTCTGGTTTTGCAGACCGTCACGGGCCTGCTTGGCCTCCAGCTGGGTACGCACCCGGGCCTGAACGACCACCGGTTTGATGGGCTTGGTGATGTAATCAGCGGCGCCGAGGGAGAGGCCGAACTCCTCGCTCTGGGGGTCGGCGAGGGCGGTGAGCAGAACGACGGGAATACGGCTGCTGATCGGGGACTGACGCAATTGCCTGAGCACTTCATAACCATCCATGCCGGGCATCATCACATCCAGCAGGATGAGGTCAGGCTTTGGATCCGCGCTGACGATGCGCAGGCATTTTTCCCCGCTCTGCGCAGCCAGCACGCGGTAATGAGGCGAAAGCAATTCGGTCAGTACCATCAGATTTTCGGGTGAGTCGTCGACGATCAGGATGGTGGCGTTGTGAGGTGTCAACATATGTCTTCCATGACGCTATCCCTGTGAGGTCGAGTATAGAGCCAATTGCTGCCAAATCATAAGGTTCGCCCCCATCGGGGAGAAAGAGGCCTGCCCGGATGGGCAGGCTGTCTGATGCCGGAAAGGGGCGCGTCACGCAGCGCGGCCGTCACCCCAGCAGCGAATGGCTTCTGCCACGTCAAACTTGCCCTCCAGCAGGGCTCGGCCTAGGATGATCCCCTTGACGCCGGTTCCCTTGAGCGCCTCGATATCCGCCAGGCCGCCGATACCGCCGGACGCCTGGAAGCCGACGCTCGGGTAGCGGGCACAGAGATCCCGGTAGAGTTCGACGTTGGTGCCCGCCAGGGTACCGTCCCGGCTGATGTCGGTGCAGAGCACGTGTCTGAGTCCGGCGGGGAGGAAGCGCTCGATCAGCGCCTCGATGGAGATGCCGCTGTTCTCCTGCCAGCCAGCCACTGCGATGTGGCGGTTGCCCTGTTCATCGATGTTGACATCCAGGGCCAGCACGATGCGCTCGGGGCCATATTTCTCCATCCAGCTGGCCACCAGATCCGGGGATTTGACGGCGGTGGAACCGATCACCACCCGGCTGGCGCCGGCCGCCAGCAAGTCTGCCACATCCTGTTCGCTGCGCACGCCGCCGCCGACCTGCACCGGTGCCTCGGTAGCGGACAGCAGCTGGGCGATGAGGGCCAACTGGCGGGCCTTGGCATCCTTGGCGCCGTCCAGATCCACCAGGTGCAGCTGCGCCGCCCCCTGGCTGACATAGTCATCGAAGCGGGCCTGCGGGTTGTCGCTGTAGGCGGTTTTCTGGCCGTAGTCGCCCTGATAGAGGCGCACGACCTGACCGTTGATGAGGTCGATTGCGGGAATAATCATGCCTGTCATAGCTCCAGAAAGTTTTGCAGTAGGCGGGCACCGGCCGGGCCGGATCGCTCCGGGTGGAATTGGGCGCCAAAGAAGTTGTCCCGCCCGACGATGGCGGTAAAGGGCAGGCCGTAGTCGCAGGTCGCCAGGGTCGCGTCGGTCACCTCCAGCGCATAGGAGTGGACAAAGTAGAAGTAGCTGCCGCTGGGAATGCCTTTGAGTAGCGGGTGGGTTTCGTCGTGCTCAATCTGGTTCCAGCCCATGTGGGGCAGGCGCAGGTTGCCCACCTCCATCAGGCGGATCCTGCCAGGCACGATGCCGAGGCAGTCGATGAGCGCTCCTTCGCTGCCATCGGTGCTCATGTTCTCTTCCGAGGCCTGTGCCAGCATCTGCATGCCGAGGCAAAAACCGAGCAGCGGCTGCTTGGCGGCGCGAATGAGGGGCACCAGTTCCCGCTCATTGAGGTTCTTCATGGCGGCGATGGCGGTGCCGACGCCGGGCAGGATCAGCTTGTCCGCCTGCTCGATGTCGGCGGCCTTGCAGCTCACCCTGGGCTGCACGCCGAGGCGCTCGAACGCCATGCGCACCGAGGCGAGGTTGGCGCAGCCGGTGTCGATGATGACCAGGTTCTGTTTCCCCATCACAGCACCCCCTTGCTGGAGGGAAGCTCGCTCCCTTCCACGCGAATGGCCTGGCGCAGGGCGCGCCCAAAGCCTTTGAACAGCGCCTCCACCTGATGGTGGGTGTTGCCGCTGCCCACCTTCATCTGCAAGGTGATGGCCATGGCGTCAGAGAGGGAGCGGAAGAAGTGGGGCACCATCTCGGTGGCCATCTCTCCCACGCTGTCGCGACCAAAGCCGCTCGGGCAGTCGAACACGAAGTAGGGACGGCCGCTCAGATCCAGCGCCGTGGCCACGTCCAGCTCGGTCAGCGAGGTGTTGTCAGCCTCCTGGCGGGGACGCCCATCGATCACCGCCTGCACCTCGTCCATCGCCAGCACGAAGCCGAAGCGGCCGATGCCGCGCTTGTTGCCAAGGGCCTGGCGCAGGGCTTGACCCAGCGCCAATCCCACATCTTCCACCGTGTGGTGATCGTCGATGTGCAGATCGCCGCTCACTTTGAGCTTGAGGCGAAAGCCCGCGTGGGTCGCTATCTGATCCAGCATGTGATCGAAGAAGCCGATGCCGGTGGCGATCTGGTTGCCACCGCTCTTGTCGAGATCCACCGCCACCTGGATGCGGGTCTCCTTGGTGTAGCGCTCCACCTCGGCCACGCGCCCCTTGGAGAGCAGCTGATCACGAATGGCAGTCCAGCCGTGATCTTGCGGGTGGTAGCGTATGCCGCGGATGCCCATGTTTTCGGCAAGCTGGATGTCGGTCTGTCTGTCGCCAATCACGAAGGAGTTGGCAAAGTCGATGCGGCCCGAGGCGAGATACTCCTTCACCAGCCCAAGGTGAGGCTTGCGGCAGCTGCAACCGTCGGTGGGGAAGTGGGGACAGATCAGCACTTGCTCCCAGGTGACGCCCTGGGATTCGAAGAGGTGCATCATCAGGTCGTGAGGCGGCTGGAAGTTTTCAAGGGGCAGGCTGGCGGTGCCGAGCCCATCCTGGTTGGTCACCATCACCAGCACGTAGCCGGCGGCCTGGAGCTCACGCAGTACAGGTATCACCATGGGCTCGAAGCGCAGCTTCGCAAGACTGTCCACCTGCTTGTCGGTGACCGGCTCCTCGATCAGGGTGCCGTCACGGTCGATAAACAAAAACGGGGTTTTCATCGCTACATCCTTGCTTGTCTTACAGAGAGGGTGGGGGCAGGTCACGCAGCACGGCCAGCACGGCGTCCATTTCGCCCTGATAGCCGATGGTGATGCGGATGCTGTTGTCAAGGCCAGGCTTGCTGGAGAAATCACGCAAGATGATGCCGGCGGCCTTCATGGCGGCGAACACGGCGGCGCCATCTTTGAAGCGCACCAGCACGAAGTTGCCCTTGTCCTCGAACACTTCCTTGACGCAGGGCAGACGAAGCAGCTCCGCCTTGATGAGCGCCTTTTGCTTGTTGAGCTCCTGCACCCGCTCCTGCATCAGTTCCAGCCCCATGGGAGAGAGCGCCTGGGCGGCAATCTGGGCGATGGGGTCGGGAATGGGGTAGGGCGCGATCACCTTGGCCAGCATGGCAATCACCTCGGGATCCCCCAAAGTAAAGCCGCAGCGGATCCCCGCCAGCGCGAAGGCCTTGGAGAGGGTGCGGGTCACCACCAGGTTCGGGTATTGGGCCAGCAGGTCCACCACGGAGGCCTCCGGGCAGAACTCGATGTAGGCCTCGTCCACGACGATGATGGCGCGGTCCCGTGCCTTCTCCAGCAGGGCGACGAGTCCCTTGCGGCCCACCAGATCCCCGGTGGGATTGTTGGGGGAGCAGAGGAACACCAGCTTCACGTCAGAGAGGCGATCGGCGATGGCGGGCCAGTCCGGCTGACGGCTGGCGGTCAATGGCTGCTCGACAATCCCCACGCCACAGGTCTCGGCGCTGATGGCGTACATGCCGTAGGTGGGGGGGCAGATGAGGATCTGATCTTCCCCCGCCTCGCAGAAGGTGCGGATCAGCAGCTCGATGGCCTCGTCGGCGCCGCGGCTCACCAGCACCTGATCCGGATTGACCCCGGCGTAGGCGGCATAGCCATTCACCACCTCGGCCGGCTGGCACTCGGGATAGCGGTTGAGGCGGCTCCCCTCGACGGTGAAGGGGTAGGCCAGGGGTGCCTCGTTGGCATTGAGCCAGACGTGGCCCTTGCCGCCGATGCGGCGAGCGGACTGGTAGGGTGTGAGAGCCCGCACGACGCGACGGGCCAGATTGACGATGCTCATGACAAATCCTTCTGCTGTGCTGTTTGTTGGGGCTCGGCGGCCAGGGCGTTCAACCTGAGGGTGACGGCATGCTTGTGGGCATCGAGTCCCTCGGCCTGGGCGATGCGCTGGACAATGGGGCCAAGGCCGCGAATGCCGTCTGCAGTGAGCTCCTGTACCGTGTAGCGGCGCTGATAGTCGGCAAGCCCCAGGCTCGAGCAGGTGCGGGCATAGCCGTAGGTGGGCAGGGTGTGGTTGGTGCCGCTGGCGTAATCACCGACCGACTCCGGTGTCCATGCCCCGAGGAAGATGGAGCCCGCGTTCTCGAGCTTGTCCAGCAGATCCCGGGGGGCCCGGGTCTGCACGATGAGGTGTTCCGGTGCATAGGCGTTGGAGATGGCGCAGGCCTCCTCCAGGTTGTCGCAGAGGATCACCAGGCTTGCCTTCAGGGCTTGCTCGGCGATGTCGCGGCGGCTGAGGTCGGCGAGTTGCGCCTGGATCTCGCTGCCGATGGCATCGGCCAGGGAAGCGGAGGTGGTGACCAGCACCACCTGGCTGTCGGGGCCGTGCTCGGCCTGGGAGAGCAGATCCGATGCCACGAAGGCCGGGTTGGCGCTCTCGTCTGCGATCACCAGCACCTCGGAGGGGCCGGCTGGCATGTCGATGGCGGCGCCCCGCCAGTCACGGGAAACCTGGCCCTTGGCTTCGGTCACATAGGCGTTGCCCGGGCCGAAGATCTTGTCCACCTTGGGGATGGTTTGCGTGCCATAGGCCATGGCCGCGATGGCCTGGGCGCCGCCGATGGCGAACACCTGACGGACGCCACAGGCGCGGGCGGCAAACAGGATCTCGTCGCTCGCCGGAGACGGGGTACAGAGCACCACCTCACGGCAACCGGCCAGGCTTGCCGGAATGGCCAGCATCATCACGGTGGAGGGGAGCGGCGCGCTGCCTCCCGGGACATAGAGGCCGACCCGGCTGATGGGTTGGGTGCGCAGCTCGCACAGTACCCCGGGCTGGGTTTCGACTCGGACGACGGGCTGTACCTGGGCGGCGTGGAAGGTACGGATATTGGCGATGGCGGCCTCGATGGCACCCTTGATGTCATCACCGAGTCGAGCGCAGGCGGCATCCACTTCCGCGTCGCTCACCCGAAGCTGTTCGCGGGGCGCGCGTTCGAAACGCTGGCTCAGCTCGCGCAGGGCCTCATCGCCCCGGCTACGTACCGCGGCAATGATGTCTCGCACCACGGTACCGATGTCGGCTTCGTCGCCAAGGGCGGGCCGGGTCAGGACCTCGGCTTGCCGGGCGGGGGAGAGGGTCTTCCAGATCAGGGTCTGCATGATGTGTCTTCCTTATTCCATCATCTCGGCTTATTCCATCATCTTTTCAATGGGCAGCACCAGGATGGAGCTGGCACCCAGGGCCTTGAGCTGTTCCATGGTCTCCCAGAACAGGGTTTCGCTGGAGACGACGTGCAGGGCCACCTGGTTGGTGTCACCGGCGAGCTGCATGATGGTGGGACGCTCCGCCCCCGGCAGCAGATCGGTGATGGCATCGAGCTTGTCTTTGGGGGCGTGCAGCATGATGTATTTGCTTTCGCGCGCCTGCTGCATCCCCTGGATGCGGGGCAGCAGGGTGTCGATGAGTTTCTGCTTGGCATCGTTCAGGGGGTTGGGAGCCTGCACCAGGACGGCCTTGGAGCGGTAGATCACCTCGACCTCTTTCAGGCCGTTGGCTTCCAGGGTCGCGCCGGTGGAGACCAGATCGCAGATGGCATCGGCCAGACCCGCGCGGGGGGCCACTTCCACCGAGCCACCCAGCATCACGCTCTTGAAGCCCAGGCCCTTCTCGTCGAAGAAGCGCTTGAGCAGACCGGGGTAGGAGGTGGCGATGCGCTTGTCGGCCAGGCTCTCGGGTCCTGTGTAGTTGACATCGTCCGGCACCGCCAGAGAGAGGCGGCAGCCGCCGAAGTCGAGCTGCTTGAGGGTCTTCACCGCAAAGGGCTGCCCCTGGGCTGCGCGAATGAGCTGCACCTCTTCGAGAACGTTCTCGCCGATGATGCCAAGATCGACCACCCCTTCCATCACCAGACCCGGGATGTCGTCATCACGCACTCGCAGAATGTCGATGGGCATGTTCTCGACATGGGCGATGAGGCGCTGTTCCCGCAGGTTGATCTTGAGGCCGCAGCTCTTGAAGAGGGCCTGGGAATCCTGGCTCAGACGACCGGATTTTTGCATGGCGATGCGCAGACGTTGTGTTTCCATTGCTCGATTTCCTTTTAGTCAAAAACGAAAAAACCCTCGGAAGTATGTGCTTCCGAGGGTTTATGAATCTTGCGGTCCTTTTGGAAGTCACCAGTTAAGTGTCTTCCAGCAGTCAACCTCCTGAAAGACTATTCGGGATGATGATGGTGATGATGAGTCTTCAGGGTGGTGAACTTCATGATGTAATCAATCCTTTACAAATCAGATGCCGTTGTTGACGCCCGATTTAAACTACCTGCCTTGACAGAAAATGCAACCGAAAAATGTGATCAGGACGATTAAAGTTGAGAAAACGGTTTTCTGGTCGATAACTAGACAATGAGATGCCAAAGGAGGCGACATCATGCCCAGCCAGGACCTATTATTTCCCATCCTGCCCCGTGCACCCTCGACACCGAGCCCGGATGACATCAAGCGGGAGGTGACCCAGATCAGCCAGAAACATCAGCTGCGCAAGATAGGCACCGACAATGGCGGCGGTGGCCAGCATCACCAGCAGAGAGAGCAGCCGCCAAAGCCTGATCAACCAGCGGTACAGGATGATGATCACAAACCGGATCCGGACCACCGGATTGATCTCTTCGTCTGAACGCATTATCAGTCCCGCTTTTTCCGCGCTTTTGGCATAATGCCCGCTTTTGCAACGGGACATGCCTTTGACCATCATCCAGACCCTGTTCAAGCCAGACGGCCCCCTGGCCCGCCATATTGACGGCTTCAAGGCCCGTGCCCCGCAACTGGAGATGGCCGAGGCGGTGTCCCGCGCCATCAAGCAAGGTGGCCGTTTGCTGGTGGAGGCTGGAACGGGCACTGGCAAAACCTATGCCTATCTGGTGCCTGCGCTGGAATCCGGCAAGCGGGTGGTGATCAGCACCGGGTCCAAGAATCTGCAGGAGCAGCTCTTCTATCGGGATCTGCCCACCATCACGGGGGCGCTCGACTACACGCGGCCTGTGGCCCTGCTCAAGGGGCGCAGCAACTACCTGTGCATCGAGCGAATGAACCGCCTGCTCGCCGAATCCCACCTGCAAAAGCCCGACGTGCTCAATGATCTGGTCAAGGTGAAGTCCTGGTCCACCACCACGGACAATGGCGATGTGGGGGACATTCCGGGGCTGCAGGAGAATGCCGAGATCCTCCCCCATGTCACCAGCACCAACGAGAACTGCCTGGGCCGCGACTGTCCCTACTATGACGACTGCCACCTGGTGGTGGCCCGCCGCCGCGCCATGGAGGCCCAGGTGGTGGTGATCAACCATCACCTCTTTTTCGCCGACATGGCGGTGAAAGACACCGGCTTTGGCGAGCTGGTGCCCGAGGCGCAGGTCTATGTGTTCGACGAGGCGCACCAACTGCCCGAGATCGCCAGCCACTACTTCGGCAAGTCGGTGGGCAGCCGCACCATCCAGGATCTGGCCCAGGACATCCAGTTGGCTTATCGGGCCGAGGCTCACGACATGGCCCAGCTCGGCAAGGCGGCGGACCGGCTCGCCATCGCCAGCCAGGATCTGCGTCTGGCCTTCGGCGTGGAGGGGGGGCGCGGCAACACCCGAGACCTGCTGCGCCAGCCGCTCTGGGCCCAGGCGCTGGCTCGCCTCAACGACGCGCTCGGGCTCTGCTACGAGGTGCTGAAACTGGCGCTCGGGCGTGGCGAGCAGCTGGATCACTGTTTCGAGCGCATCAGCGAGCTGCGTACTCGCCTTGGGGAGGTGCTGGCGGTCAACCAGACCGGTTTCTCCTACTGGTATGACTGTTCGCGTCTGCACTTTACCCTCAATCTGACGCCGCTGTCGGTCGCCGAGCGCTTCGGTGCCGAGGTGCAGCGCCCCGAGGTGGCCTGGGTCTTCACCTCGGCCACCTTGACGGTGGACAATCGCTTCGCCCACTTCGTCGCCGAGATGGGGCTGGCCGGCAGCGCCGAACTCATTCTCGACAGTCCGTTCGATTACGCCGAGCAGGCGCGCCTGTGCGTACCCCGTTTCTTGCCAGAGCCCAATGCCTTCGGGCGCGGGGAGCAGCTGGCGACCCTGATGATCCCCCTCATCAACAAGACGCCGGGGGGATGTTTTTTCCTCTGCACCAGCCATCAGGTGATGCGCCAGGTGGCTGAGGTGCTGCGCCGGGAAATCGGCCGCACCGTCCTGCTGCAAGGGGAAGACAACAAGCAGCGGCTGCTCAAGACCTTCGTGGAGAACGGTCGGGCCGTGCTGGTAGCCACCAGCAGTTTCTGGGAGGGGATAGACGTGCGGGGGGCGGCATTGTCCTGTGTTATCATCGACAAGCTGCCCTTTGCGAGCCCGGACGATCCCCAGCTCAAGGCACGGGTGGAGGATTGCAAGCTCAAGGGGGGGGATCCCTTTGCCGAGCTGCAGTTGCCCAAGGCGGTGATTGCCCTCAAGCAGGGGGTGGGGCGGCTCATCCGTGATCGCAGTGATCACGGCGTACTGGTTATTTGTGATCCTCGGGTGGTCAACAAGCCCTATGGCGCCACCTTCATCAAGAGCCTGCCTGCCATTCCACGGACCCGGGAGCTGGCGACCCTGGGAGAATTTTTCGGACCACGGGAGTGAGTCCGCCGCGCCGGGGCTGATTGCCCCCGGCCATGCATGACGGCAGGCCTTGGCCATGCTGACGATTTAACTGACTGATGTGAAGAGAATAAAAAGAATGGATGAGTTGAAGATCCTGGCCGTGGATACCGCCACCGAAGCCTGCTCCGCAGCCCTCTTGGTGGGCGATACCCTCTTTTCCCGCTGGGAAGAGGCGCCCCGTGACCATACCCGCAAGATCCTGCCCATGGTTCAGGCTCTGTTGGATGAAGCCGGTCTATCGTTGGATGAGCTCGACGCCATCGCCTTCGGTCGTGGGCCTGGCTCCTTCACCGGGGTACGGATCGGGATCAGCGTGGCCCAGGGGCTCGCCTTTGGTGCCGGCGTGCCGATGATCGGTGTCTCCACCCTGGCGGCCATGGCCCAGGGGGCCCATAAGCTGGAAGGGGCCGAGCAGGTGCTTGCCGCCATCGATGCGCGCATGGACGAGGTCTATTTCGGCCACTACGCCTTGGTGGACGGGGTGATGACGCTGGTGGGCGAGGAGGTGGTGAGCGAGCCAGCCGCACTGGTGCAGGCCCGTGACAAGCTGACTGGCGCGGTGAGCTGCGTTGGCACCGGTTTTGAAACCTATGGCGAGACTCTGGACGGCCTGGCAGATGTGCTGACCCCAAGCCAGGTGCGTTTCCCGGCGGCCGCCGACATGCTGCCTCTGGCACGCCAGGCCTGGCTTGCGGGTGAGGCGGTGCCGGTAGAGCAGGCCACCCCTGTCTATCTGCGTGACAAGGTGACCTGGAAGAAACTGCCGGGTCGCGAATAGGCGGCAACAGCTGCCCCGGGCTGCTTTGTCGGACGATGAAGGAGAGACGAATGAGAAAATCCGTGATCATGCTGGGATTGGTGGGGCTGCTGCTGGGCGGTTGCAGCACGGTGCCCAAAGAGCTTGCCTATGAGCCTGCGGATCAGCTAGTGGCCTATCAACCCGCCCTGCAGGGGATGGAAAGCAAGCCGGCCCGCTGGAGCGGTGTCATCTCGGCGGTCCACAACAAGGCGGATCAGAGTGTCATCGAGGTGGTCTATCTGCCCCTCAAGTCCAACGGGGTGCCGGAGCAGACCGAGCAGAGCCCAGGTCGTTTTCTCGCCATCATGCAGGGGTTTGTCGACCCGACCCTCTATGCCAAGGGTCGCAGCCTGACGGTGCTCGGCACCCTCGACAAGCCGGTGGACAGCCAGATTGGCGAGCACAAGTATCGCTTCTCGGTACTCAAGGTGACGGGGAGCAAGCTGTGGCCACCGGTGAAGGAGGTGGAGATCCGCTACATGGATCCCTACTTTTACGATCCTTTCTATGATCCCTTCTGGCCCAGACGGCCCCTGCGCCGCTGAGGAGCCCGGATGACGGCGACATTGCAGGAGCGCAGGCTGCGCCTGGCGGACGGGCGGCACATCGCCCTGCTGGACAATGGTCAGGAGGGCAGACCGCTGCTGGTGGCCCTCCATGGCTGGCTCGACAACGGTGCCAGCTTTTTGCCTCTGGCCCCCTGGCTGGGAGCGTTTCATCTGGTCTGCGTCGATCTGCCGGGCCATGGTCACTCCGATCACAAGTCGACTCCCTATGTCTTCGTGGACTGGCTGGATGATCTCTACCAGATCACCCAGGCCGCGGGCTGGCAGCGTTTCATCCTGCTTGGTCACTCCCTAGGGGCGCTGATTGCCTCTGCCTATGCCGGCGTTTTTCCCGAACAAATCGAGCGGCTCATTCTGCTGGAGGGGCTCGGCCCCTTGAGCCAGCCCGACGAGGAGGTACCGGGGCAGCTGCGCCGCGCCATCCTCAACCGCACTCGTACCCGTGAGCGTGCAACCAGTGGATTTGCCACCCTCGAGGAGGCGGTGGCTGCCCGCTGCAAGGTGGCAGACATCCCCCCGAGTGCGGCACGCCTTATCTGCGAGCGACAACTGGAGGCGCGGACAGGGCGCTGGTATTGGCGCAGTGATCCCCGTCTTCGCGATCTCTCGCCCCTGCGCATGAGCGAGGGGCAGGCCCAGGCCCTGATCCGGGCCATCGTCTGTCCGGTGCTCTTTATCCGGGGAGAGCAGGGCTTCCCCGGGCTCCTGGCACAGTGGCAGTTGCGGGAGGCGGCCTTTGGCCACATTGAACGGGTGACAGTGGCAGGAGGCCATCATTTTCATATGGAAAATTCATCAGAAACCGCCGTTTATATCGAAAACTTCGCTCAAATCCGGTAGGATCGGCGGCTTTGAATCATGTCAGGTTTGCTTTCTCCCTCACATTTCCCGTTGTTAATTCACTGTTAATTGATGTTGCCTTATGTAAATATGTGCGGCATTAGAGCATGAACTTAAAACAATTGATTGAAATGGATGTGACAGGGACGGAGGCAACACAGTGAGCGCACAGGTGCGAGTTATGCAGGAGAAGTTCGTGGAAAGAGTCTGGCTGAAGCGTTATCCAGAAGGGGTGCCCGCCGAGATCAATCCAGACCAATACGGCTCTCTGGTCGAGATGTTTGAAGAGTCGGTGAACCAGTTCGCCGATCAGCCCGCCTTCGTCAACATGGGGCAGACCATTACCTACCGCCGGCTGGAGGAGCAGTCCCGAGCCTTCGCCGCCTACCTGCAAAACGAGCTCAAGCTCGGCAAGGGGGACAGGGTGGCCGTGATGATGCCTAACCTGCTGCAATACCCCATCGCGGTATTCGGCATCCTGCGGGCCGGCATGACGGTGGTGAACGTCAACCCCCTCTATACCCCGCGCGAGCTGGAGCATCAGTTGAAAGACTCCGGCGCCAAGGCCATCGTCATCGTCTCCAACTTTGCCCACACCCTGGAAAAAGTGGTGTATGACACCCCGGTCAAGCATGTGATCCTGACCCGGATGGGAGACAACCTGGGGCTGGCCAAGGGGACCCTGGTCAACTTCGTGGTCAAATACGTCAAGAAGCTGGTGCCCAAGTACAACCTGCCCCATGCCAGCACCATGCGCCAGGCCCTCGCCAAGGGGCGCTACCTGCAGTACATCAAACCCGAGATCAGCAACCAGGACATCGCCTTCCTGCAATACACCGGCGGGACCACCGGCCTCTCCAAGGGGGCCATGCTGACTCATCGCAACATGATCGCCAACGTCGAGCAGTGCCTCGGTGTCTATGGCCCCGTGCTGGAGCGCGGCAAGGAGTTTGTGGTCACGGCGCTGCCGCTCTATCACGTCTTCGCCCTGACGGTGAACTGCCTGCTGTTCATGCGTCTGGGGGGCTACAACCTGCTCATCAGCAACCCCCGCGACATCCCGGGTTTTGTCAAAGAGATCAAGAAGTATCCTTTCACCTGCATCACCGGAGTGAACACCCTGTTCAACGCCCTGGTCAACAACGACGAGTTCAAGGGCATGGATTTTGCCAAGCTCAAGCTCACCATCGGTGGCGGCATGGCGGTGCAACGGGCGGTGGCCGAGCAGTGGAAGGGGCTGACCGGCACCCCGCTGCTGGAGGGCTATGGCCTGACCGAGTGCTCGCCGCTGGTGAGCGTCTGCCCCTATGACCTGGTGGATTACAACGGCTCCATCGGCCTGCCGGTCTGCTCCACCGAGATCCGTCTGGTGGATGACGAGGGGAACCAGGTCACCGAACGGGGCGCCCCCGGCGAGATGCAGGTGCGCGGTCCTCAGGTGATGACCGGCTACTGGCAGCGCCCGGAGGCGACCGCAGAGGTGATGCAGGATGGCTGGCTCTGCACCGGCGACATCGCGGTATGCGACGAGCAGGGTTTCTTCAAGATCGTCGATCGCAAGAAGGACATGATCCTGGTCTCCGGCTTCAACGTCTACCCGAACGAGATAGAAGACGTGGTTGCCCTGCATCCCAAGGTGCTGGAGGTGGCCGCCGTCGGCGTACCCAACCCGGTGTCCGGCGAGCAGGTGAAGATCTTCGTGGTCAAGAAAGATGCAAAGCTGGCGGAAGAGGAGATAATTGCCCACTGCCGCAAACATCTGACTGCCTATAAGGTGCCGAAACTGGTAGAATTTCGCGACGAACTTCCCAAGACCAACGTGGGCAAGATCCTGCGCCGCGTGCTGCGCGACGAGGAGATTGCCAAGCAGTAACCGGCATGCACTGCTTTGCAGTCCAGCGCTGTCGTTATGCAAAACCGTGGGACATCCACGGTTTTTTCTTTCTGGATCCGACCAACGTGCAGGCAACGATGCAATATCAACTCATTTCACAGCAAGCCGAACTGGATCAGTATCTCGCTTCTCTGGCCGACGTTCCCCTGGCCATCGATACCGAATTCGTTCGCACCCGTACCTACTATCCCCAGCTCGGTCTGTTCCAGATCTACGATGGCAAGCAGCTTGCCCTGCTCGATCCCCTGACCCTGGATCTCTCCGGTTTGTGGCAGCGTCTCGGTCGGGCCGGACAGATTGCCATCCTGCACGCCTCCGGTGAGGATCTGGAACTCATCCAGCATCAGGCGGGTCACCTGCCCAACCAGATGCACGATACCCAGCTGGCGGCAGCCTTCCTGGGCCATGGCGTGTCGGTGGGGTTTGGCGCCCTGGTCAACGAATTCCTCGGGGTCGAGCTTGAGAAGGATCAGGCCCGTACCGACTGGCTGGCGCGCCCCCTTACCCCTCGTCAGCTGGAATATGCCGCGGCGGATGTCTTCTACCTCATGCCCCTCTACGAGAAGGTGATGGCCAGACTGCGCGAGAGCGGCAAGTTCCCCTGGTTCGAGCAGGAGTGCCAGAACCACTCCGCCCGCAAGACCCAGGGCAGCGATCCCCGTCAGGCCTACCTCGAGATCGTCAACGCCTGGCAACTGGGTCGCCGCGAGCTGGCCATCCTGCGCGAGCTGGCCGCCTGGCGCCAGCAGGAAGCAGTACGCCGGGATCTCGCCCTCAACTTCGTGGTCAAGGAGTTGCACCTGTTCAAGGTGGCGGAGCGTCGTCCCGCTTCGCTTCGGGATCTCAACGAGCTGGGCCTCTCGCCCATCGAGATCAAGATCCACGGCAAGCGTATGCTGGACATCGTCGCCGCCGCCCAGCAGAGCGACCCTGCTAGCTGGCCCGATCCCATCCGCCGTCTGGTGGACTTCCCCCAGTACAAGGCCGAGCTCAAGCGCATCAAGGCCATGGTGGAGGAGAAGGCCAAGGCCAGCAACATTCCGCCGGAGCTGGTGGCGAGCAAGAAGATCATCCACCAGTACTTCACCTGGAGCTGGCGCATGAGTGCCGAGGAGCGGGCCAGGGCGGACAAGCCCATGCTGCTGCAAGGGTGGCGTCATGAGCTGGTAGGCCACCTGCTGGCACAGTGACGAGTACGCAGTACGAGAAGGGGAGTCCATGACTCCCTTTTTTCATGCCTGTGCGGCTGCCCCCGGGGTTGCCGGGATCGTCGCGCCAGGGGGTTGGTTATGATGGGAAGCGAGAAGGGGTGGAGGAGGGAAATGGCGGGCACAAAGGGTGCCCCCATCAGAGTTCGTGAGCGTGGAATCCCTTGCGGTAGCGGGCTTCGCAGCGCGGGCAGCGTTGCAGAGTCGGATCCTGTTCCAGCTGTTCAGGGAGCAGCGGCTCCTCACAATCGGAGCAGAAGCCATAGAGCCCCAGATCCATCTGGCAGAGCGCGGCGTCGAGCCGCTTGAGGCGCGCCACACTCTGCGCCACCTTGGGCAGATCGAGACGACTGGTCAGATCCACCAGTTGATCCCGCTCGCAATTCTCCACCTTCTGTGCCCAGTCGTCTTGTCGACAGGCCTTGAGCTGACCCATCAGCTCTTCTCTTGTTTGCGCCCAGTCGGTCAGAAGGCGCTCATGCCATTCGGCCAACCGGGCTTGCGTCACTTCACACACTGCAGCCCCCAAAGACGAGTCATAAAACCCGGCCAGTATAGGGAAAGATGCAGTTTATCAAGATGACATGAGTCAAGTTAACCGTGCTTTGGCGCGTTTTTCCGGCTGCGGTTGCGGCTTGCCGGTGATGACGTAGAGCACCCCCGCCACCAGACAGACGACACCCACCAGGGTACTCATGGGGGGCATGATCCCGCGCAGCATAAAGGCGTGCAAGAGCCCCGAAAGAGTCTCGAACACAATGAGCGGCCCGACCAGCACGGTCGGCAGGCGCTGGCTCGCTTCGTTCCAGCACAGGGTGCCGAGCCAGGAGCAGAAGAGCCCCACCGCCCCCATCAGCAGCACGAAGCGCAGGGGCGTCGGCCCGAAGGGCAGGGGAAAGTCCGGTGCGCTCAGGGCAAGATGGCCGAGGCTGCCGAGATAGGCAATGAGCGCTACCGGTAGGGTCACCAGCCCCTGGGCGGTGGCCCAGACGGCCGGACTGCGGCCCGGGTGCTCGCGCAGCCAGCGGGCGTTGCGCAGGGGATACCAGGTCCAGCACAGCACGGCGCCCACCGCCAGGGCGAGCCCAAGCAGTTGTTCGGTGCGCGCCTCGGTGTGCCAGATCAGCTCGGCGCTGTTGACCAGATAGAGGCCGGCCCCCATCAGCACCAGGGACGGGTAGAGCCGGGTGCGGGAGAGGCGACCGTCCCGTGCGCCATAGAGGCGGTTGGCGGCCAGGGCCGTCACCACCGGCAGGGTGCCGATAAACATGGCCGCCAGGGGCGAGCCGATGCGCAAGATGGCCCCCGACAGGCAGAAGTAGTAGAGGAGGTTCCCCACCAGAGTAAGGGCGAGGGCCTCTCGCCAGTCGCTGGCCGAGAGGGCCGCCAGGTGTTTGCGGGCCTGCCAGGCGAGCGGCAGCACGATGAGGCCGAAGGCGAGGTAGCGGCCGCTCGCGAGCAGGGCGGGGGGGTAGCCGTCCACCAAGAGGGGGGCGACGAAGATGAGCCCCCACATCAGGCCGGCCAGCAGGGCAAACAGGACTCCGATCAACATGTTTCATATCCGGTAAAGAAGAAGGAGGCCAGCCTAGCAGGGGGGAAGGGGGGCGTATTGAACCAGATTGCGCTTTAGCGGCCAGCCTGCACCTGTTTCTGGTAGCGGACCGGGGTGGTGCCATAGCGGCGCAGGAAGGCACGGTTGAGGTGGGATTGATCGGCCAGACCACAGGTGGCGGCCACCTCGGCAGCAGGCAGGCCTGCGGCCAGCCACCCCTTGGCGCGCTGCAGGCGGATGGCCATCAACATCTGCTGGGGGGTGACGTGAAAGCGGGCCTTGAAGCTGCGCTGGAAGTGGTAGGGGCTGAGATTCACTGCACCGGCCAGCTCGGCCAGGGTAATGGGGCGGGCGAAACAGGCCTGCATATAGTCGATGGCGCGGCCCAGAGGGTGGGCCGCTTCGCGCGGGGCCGCCAGGGCCCGGGCATGGGGGCGCAGGGTCTCGCACACCCTTAGCAGCAGGCCGTCGGCGGCGAGCTCGCTGTCACAGTGCCAGAGGGCATCCAGGGCCGCCTGCAGGACGGGGGCAGTGCGCGGATCGCTTCGCACGGCATCGGTGAAATGCCAGTCGCGCTCGCCGCTGATGGCCTCGAGCCGATCGGCGGGCAGGTAGAGCATGCGATAGCGCCACCCTTGCTCGCAGGCTGACTCGCCCGTGTGCAGCTCATCGGGGTTCATCAGCACCAGGCTGCCGGGACCGGCCAGGAGCTGGCTGCCGCGATAGCGAAAGCGCTCGGCACCGCACTCGATGACACCGAGGCCAAACCCCTCGTGACTATGGGGATCGAAGATGTGGTGCTGGATGTGGGCGCGATAGAGCTCGGTCGCAGGCTGCCCCGGCAGGGCGCGAAAATCGGCCCTGTCGTGCTGATGGGTAAAGTTGACCGGTACTCCCTGCATCCTGACCTCCTGTCAATAAGCCTTCATCATAGGGCGCCGCGGGGTGGCGGCCAAGTCTAGGCCTGTGAGGCGCACTCGCGCTCGAGGGCGGTGCGGATCTCCTCTGCGGTCTTGATGGTGCGGATACGGCGAAACAGCTCGTCGGCCTGGGGGTATTCCCGCACTATGTAGGAGAACCACTGCTTGATGCGGCTCGGGTAGTAGTCGGCCTTGTCGCTCGCCAGATCCTGCTCGGTGTAGGTCACCATCAGTTGCAGTACCTCGGCCCAGCTCATGTGGGCACACCCCGTCTTCATCACGTTGGCCAGGTTGGGCAGGGAGATGGCGCCCCGGCCCACCATGAGGGCATCGCAACCGGACACCCGGGCACAGGTCAGGGCATCGGCATGGTTCCAGATCTCGCCGTTGGCGGTGACGGGGATGGGCAGGGCGCGGCGGATGGCGTCCACGTACTCCCAGTGTGCCGGCGCCTTGTAGCCTTCGCGCTTGGTGCGGGCATGCACCGCCAGCTCGTTGGCCCCCCCCTGATAGACGGCCTGGGCGTTGTCCAGATAGAGATCCTTGTCATCGTATCCCAGACGGATCTTGGCGCTCACCGGCAGGTGGGCAGGCACGGCCTCCCGCACCGCCTTGACGATGCGATAGATGGTCTCGGGCTCCTTGAGCAGCACGGCGCCCCCCTTGCTCTTGTTGACCGTGGGGGCAGGGCAGCCGAAGTTGAGATCGACCCCGGGAGAGCCGAGCTCGATGGCCCGTATGGCATTTTCTGCCAGCCACTCCGGATGTTGTCCCAGCAGTTGCACCCGTACCGGGGTCCCCGCACGGGTCTTGCCATCCTGTTTCAGCTCGGGGCAGAGGCGATGGAAGACCTTGGCGGGCAGCAGTTGATCGACCACCCGGATGAATTCACTGACGCAGAGGTCGTAATCATTGACGGAGGTGAGGACCTCCCGCATCAGGTGATCCAGCACCCCCTGCATGGGGGCCAAAATAACGCGCATAGCTGCTTCCGAAGACAAGGGGAGAAAAAAGAGCGCAGATTGTAGTGGCAATGGCCGGGATTGTCAGCCGTCTGCCCACTCGATGACCCCAATCGACGGCCGCCGACTGGGCCAGGCTGTCAGCTTCCGGGCCAACTCTGTTAGGCTAAAGGCAGAGATACATGCAGAGGAGTACCCATGAAACGCTGGTGTCTGATGGCCCTGGGCTGGCTTGCCTTCGCCACCGGGATAGTCGGGATAGTCCTGCCCCTGCTGCCGACCACCCCTTTCATGTTGCTGGCGGCGGCGCTGTTTGCGCGCTCCTCCCCCCGCTTTCATGGCTGGTTGCTGGCGCATCCCTGGTTTGGCCCCCCCATCCTCGACTGGCAGCAGTATCGCGGCATTCGCCGTCACGCGAGACGCCGCGCCATCATCTTTATCCTGATCTCGTTCTCGGTATCGCTGCTGGTGGTGCCGTTGCCCTGGGTGAGGTGGCTGCTGGTTGTCATAATGGTGATCCTGCTCACCTGGTTGATGCGTCTGCCGGTGCTGGAGCCGGTTGCAATGAAGAAGTGAAATCCCTAAGCTATCGCGGCAATAATGCTATGGAGTCGGCTCGTCATTTTTGCGTGACGGGCCTTTTTATTGCCCCCAGGCGGAGACCCCGTGCGCCGCCATGGCAGGGCTCAAAAAATAAGCGGTCAAATAATGAATCCGGAAACCCTGAAGTTTATCGAAGCGAGCATCAAGACCATTCCCGACTATCCGAAGCCGGGCATTCTGTTTCGCGACATCACCAGCCTGATCGAGAATGCCGAGGCCTTCAAGGCCACCATCGATCTGCTGGCCGATCATTACCGTGATCAAGGCATCACCAAGATTGTCGGCACCGAGGCCCGTGGCTTCATCTTCGGCGCCCCGGTTGCCTACGCCATGGGGCTGGGGTTCGTGCCGGTGCGCAAGCCGGGCAAGCTGCCCCGCGCCGTCATCGAGGAGTCCTACGCCCTGGAGTACGGCACCGACACCCTGCAACTGCACACCGATGCCATCGTGCCCGGTGACAAGGTGCTGGTGGTGGACGATCTGCTGGCCACCGGCGGCACCGTCGATGCCACCGTCAAGCTCATCCGCCGCGCCGGCGGTGAGGTAGCGGATGCCGCCTTCATCATCTCCCTGCCGTCCCTGGGCGGTGATGCCCGCCTGACCGCCGCCGGCGTCAAGGTGGTCTCTCTGGTGGAACTCGCGGGGGCGTAAATCGCCCCTTCGCGCGGCAGGCCTCGTCACCCTGCTTTCTGCCGCAAACCGGTGCCTGAACGGGCACCGGTTTGAAATTCAAGCGATCCCTCCCAAGGCGGCGCATCCCCCATACAGCCAGCCCTCCATTTGTGTTAGCATCCAGCCTCAATGCCTCGTTTCCCAGCATCGAGATCTATGAGCTATCAGGTTTTGGCGCGCAAATGGCGCCCCCATACGTTTGAACAAGTGGTCGGCCAGCAACATGTGCTGACTGCCCTGACCAATGCCCTGGATCAGGGACGGCTTCACCATGCCTACCTGCTGAGCGGGACCCGCGGGGTGGGCAAGACCACCATCGCCCGCATTCTGGCCAAGAGCCTCAACTGCGAGCAGGGGATCAGCAGCCATCCGTGCGGTGTGTGCGATACCTGCCGCGAGATCGATCAGGGCAATTTCGTCGATCTGCTGGAAATCGATGCGGCGTCCCGCACCAAGGTGGAAGACACCCGCGAACTGCTCGACAACGTCCAGTACCGTCCGGCCCGTGGTCGTTTCAAGGTGTACCTCATCGATGAAGTGCATATGCTGTCGCGCCACAGCTTCAATGCGCTGCTCAAAACCCTGGAAGAGCCGCCCCCCTATGTGAAATTCCTGCTGGCCACCACGGATCCGCAGAAGCTCCCCATCACCATCCTCTCGCGCTGCCTGCAGTTTCATCTGAAGAGTCTGGATCAGACCCAGATTGCCAGGCAGCTCGAATGGGTGCTGGATCAGGAGGGACAACCCTTCGAGCCTCGCGCCCTGCTGGCCCTGGCCAAGGCGGCCGATGGCAGCATGCGCGATGCCCTGAGCCTCACCGATCAGGCATTGGCCCACGGCAACGGCAGCGTGCGCCTGGAGAGCGTGCTCGCCATGCTGGGGACCCTCGATCATCACCACCTGCACCAGTTGCTGGAGGCAGTGCTGCGCCAGGATGCACCCGCTACCATGGCCAAGATCACCGAGATTGCTACCCTGGGGCCGGATTTCGATCAGCTTCACGCCGAGCTGGAAGCCTTGCTCCACCGGGTGGCCATGGCGCAACTGCTGCCTGCGAGCGTGCAGGAGCAGGGGGCGGATGCCGATGCCTTGCTGCAGCTCGCCGGAGCCATGAGCCCGGAAGAGGTGCAGCTCTGCTATCAAATCGTGCTGGGGGGGCGCAAGGATCTGCCCTGGGCCCCTGACGGGCGCACCGCACTGGAGATGACCTGTCTGCGGATGCTGGCCTTCTCTCCCCGGCGCGAGGTGGTCCATCCCGCCAACCTGGCGGCCCAACCTCTCATGACAGGGCACTCCGGCGTGATGGCGGCTGCGAGGGAAAGCGCGCCGCTCCTGCCGGGAAAGCCCCAGGGGGCTGAGCCGGCCCCGGCTGCCAGCGCAGCACCACAGGCTCCCGCCGCGCCAGCATCGGTCCTTGAGGCCGAGCACGTCGCCCCCGCACCCAAGGCGGAGGAGGGCGCAGTGCTGGATCCGCTCTTTGCCGAGCAGGATGAGCTGCTGCGTGAGGCCGAACGGATGGGCTACGAGGCCGTGGTGCCCGCCAGTCCGCCTGCAGCAGAGCCAGCCTCTGCGCCGTTGGCGGCGGATGACGCCGGGCAGACGCAGCAGGTTGAGGTCCAAGGGGAAGACGTCGCCATCTCTTCGACCTCCAGCATGCAGAGCCTGCTTGGCAAGCGCAATCTGCTGCGAAGCCGCCTGCGTGGCGAGCAGAGTGCAAACGCCGCGCCCCCCCGAGTCACTCCCGTCAAACCGGTGGCCGCGACCAAACCGGCCCCGATGCCTGCCGTCGCGAATTCGCCCCAGGCCGAGGTGCAACCAGCGGCGCGGCCCGAGATGCCGGGGCAGGGATCTGCCATGCAAACGGGGTATGACGACCTGCCCCCTCTGGATGCCTATGAAGAGGGGGCCAGTGACTACGAAGAGTATCTGAATCAGGGGTTTGACGAGGGGTTTGCCAGTGCCCCGTTGCCCACGCGGGCAGTGACTTCCGCCCAGCCAGCTCCCGCCACCATGGCATCTCCTTCGCAGGAGGATCTGCCGCCCTGGGATCTGGGCGCTGACGTCGGCAGCGCGGATACGGCGGCACCTGCGGTTGCCGCTATGGTGTCTGCCGCGCCTCCAGTGGCCGCCAGCGAGCCTCAGCCCGCCATTGCGTTGATGGAGACTATCGACTGGGATGCCCTGGAGAGCGACGCCCAGCCCGAAGAGGAGGGGGAGGTCGCCCGTCTGATCCCCTCGTCCTTGCTGGTCAATTGCGGGGACGCCTGGGCCGAGCTCATCGCCCGCACCGGGGTGGGTGGTCGGCTGCGTCAACTGGCCATCAACGCGGTGATGACCCGGGAAGGCAATCGGGTCTCCCTGCTGCTCAAACCCGAGCAGCGCCATCTGGTGAGCGACAAGGCCCGCGCCGATCTGGCCGAGATCATCGGTCCCGAGCTGGGCGGCCCGGTTCACATCGATGTGACCCTGGGCTCGGATCCCGCGCGGGAGACGCCGCTCGAGATAGAGCATCGTCTCTATCTCGGGGTGCGTGAACAGGTGAGCCGGGATCTGGCGGCGGATCCCAACGTACAATTCTTGCTGCAGCGTTTCGGCGCCGTGCTCCATCCCGAGAGCATCGAACCCCTGAGTCGCTGAGTTGCGGTGAAAAAACCGTGCCGGGGTTTGTCCCCGGTTGAAAAGACCTTTGGCTGCCCCCACTTAGGGCAGATGAACCCACAGCCCGGCGCTGGATGCCGGATTTCAAGACGAGAGACGATCTATGTTTGGTAAAGGTGGAATGGGTAACCTGATGAAACAGGCCCAACAGATGCAAGAGCGCATGCAGAAGATGCAAGAGCAGCTGGCCCAGATGGAAGTGGTCGGTGAGGCGGGTGCAGGCATGGTCAAGGTGACCATGGCCGGCAGCCACAGCGTGCGTCGTATCGAGATCGATCCCAGCCTGATGGAAGATGACAAGGAGATGCTGGAAGATCTGGTCGCCGCCGCCGTCAATGACGCCGTGCGCCGCGTGGAAGAGCAGAACAAGGCCAAGATGGGCGAGCTGACCGGCGGCATGCAATTGCCCCCGGGCTTCAAAATGCCCTTCTGAGGATCCTGCCCGTATGCGTTTCTCCTCCTCTGAGAAGGGGAAAAATGAAAAGGCCAGAGCCAAGCTCTGGCCTTTTGCATGTTGGCACCCCCGGGAACGGCCATGCACAGATCATGGCGGGAGCTGCGTACTTGCCTGCCCCAGGGGGGAGAAGCCCTCGACCAGATGATCGATGAGGGCGCGGATGGCAGGCAGCAGACCGCGGCGTGAGGGGAAGACCGCGTGGATCACCTCCTGGCGCGGTGCCCAGTCGGGGAGCAGACGCACCAGCCGGCCATCGGCCAGGGGCTCATTCATCATCATGGTGGGCAGTTGCACGACCCCGAGCCCGTCGATCGCCCCCTGACGCAATGTCTGCATGTCGGTGGTGGCAAAGCGGGGGCTGTGGTGCTGTTTGACTCGGGCACCATCGGGGCCCAGCAGGGTCCAGTGATGGCCTTCCAGGCTGGCGCCGTGACCGAGGCTCGGCCATGACAGCAGATCTGCGGGGGCCCGGGGCATGCCGAGTGACGCGACAAGGGCCGGACTTGCCACCAGACACTGGGTCGCATAACCCAGCACCCGCATGGCGAGATCGCTGTCCTCCAGGGGCAGTGGTCGCACCCTGAGCGCCATGTCCAACCCCTCCGCGACCAAATCCACCGCCCGGTTGACCCCGACGAGTTGCACCTTGACGCTGGGATGGGCCAGGGCGAAGGAGACCAGCATCCTCCCTACGTGGGCGTGCAGCAGATCGATGGGGCAGGCGATGCGAACCAGACCGCAAGGCTCGCTCTGGGTCGCGGCGATGAGATCCTGCGCCGCATCGGCTTCCACCAGCATGGCCCGGCAACGGGTGTAATAAGCCTGCCCGAGTTCGGTGACGGTGAAGCTGCGGGTGGAACGCTGGATAAGGCGCACTCCGAGTCGCTCCTCCAGCATGACGATGCGGCGGCTGAGCCGCGATTTTGGCATGCCGAGGGCCCTGCCGGCCTGGGCAAAGCCCCCGTGATCCACCACCTGGACATAGAAATAGAGGTCGTTGAGATCCTGTTGCATGGGTTTATCGTTCACAAAATAGGACGCTGATGGCCAATTTTACGTCTACCGGACGCAGCGTTCCAGACTCACAATGCGAGCAACGGCACATCCCGTGACGATCACCCAGGAGAGCATCATGAAAAGAGTCATCGGTATTTACAGCGCCCCTCGACAACACTGGGTCGGCGACGGATTCCCGGTTCGCTCGCTGTTCTCGTATCAGACCCATGGCCGCGCCTTGAGCCCTTTCCTGATGCTGGACAGGGCTGGCCCGGCACATTTCGAGCCCGCCGATCATGCCAGGGGCGTGGGGGAACACCCGCACCGTGGTTTTGAGACGGTCACCATCGTCTATGAAGGGGAGGTCGCCCATCGCGACTCGACCGGCCAGGGGGGGATCATCGGTCCGGGAGACGTGCAGTGGATGACGGCCGCCGCCGGCATCATGCACGACGAGTTCCACTCCCAGGGGTTCACCCGTCGTGGTGGCACCCTCGACATGGTGCAGCTGTGGGTCAACCTGCCCGCCAAACACAAGATGTCGACGCCCGGTTATCAGGGCATCACCAGCGACAGCATCCCGCAACTGAGCCTCAAGGAGGGCGATGTGCGGGTGCGCATCATCGCCGGGAACGATGCCGGGTTGCAACAAGGCGAGGTAGAGGGGCCAGCCCGAACCTTCTCGCCCATGAACATCTGGGATCTGCGGCTCAAGGGCGGGGCCAGCGTGGTGCTGCCGGCGGTAGCGGGATGGAACAGCGCCTTGGTGGTGCTCAAGGGCTCTCTCATTATCAACGGTCAGGAGCGCGCGGGCGAAGCACAACTGGTGCTGCTCGATCCCAACGGGGAGGAGTTCATGCTGGAGGCGGAGGGCGAGGCCAGCTTGTTGCTGCTGAGTGGCGAGCCCATCGATGAACCCATCGTGGGTTATGGCCCCTTTGTCATGAACAGCGAGGCAGAGATCCATCAGGCGATAGATGATTTCAACAGCGGCCGGTTCGCCGTCATCGCCCCCTGAGACAATCCTGATAAAAACAAAGCGCCTGATGGCGCTTTGTTTTTTTATGAGCCCTGGTCAACCGAGCCAGCCGAGGGCCAGCGCCAGCCTGCCGCACAAGGCGGCCAGCAGGATGCCAAGCAGGGTGCGCAGCAGCCAGATCACCACCAGCTGTCCCACGCTCACCGGGATCCGGGTGGCCAGGATGCAGGGGATGGAGGCAGAGAAGAAGAGCACCGAGCTGACCGAAACCACGGCCGCGACATAGCGCACCAGCAGGTCGGCATCCTTGAGCAGGATGGCGGGCAGGAACATCTCGGCCAGACCGGCCGAGAGGGCCTTGGCGGTGGCGAGCGGCTCGCCGAGATCCAGCAGCCAGGTCAGTGGCCAGAGCAGCCAGCCCAGCAGATCGAACAGGGGGGTGTGCTTTGCCAGCAGCAGGCCCAGCAGACCGACGGACAGTATGGTGGGCACCACGGCAGCGGCCATGTGAAGACCGTCCCTGAGGTTGTCCTTCAATTGCCGCAGCAGGGGATCGGCCTGGTGGGACTGGGTCAGGCCGCAGGTGAGGGCTGCCTGCCAGCGGCTCATGCCAGCCGGTAGCGGCTCGTCGGTCTCGCCATGGTGAGCCAGGCGACTGATGGGAGGAACACGCGCCAGGATGGCGGTGATGACGAAAGTGATCACTAGGGTGGACCAGAAGTAGAAGTTCCAGTGTCCCATCAGGTTGAGGGTCTTGGCCACGATGATCATGAAGGCGGCCGAGACGGTGGAGAAGCCGGTGGCGATGATGACGGCTTCTCGCACCGTGTACTTGCCCGCGAGGAAGACTCGGTTGGTGATGAGCAGGCCCACCGAGTAGCTGCCGACGAAAGAGGCGACCGCATCGATAGCGGAGTGACCCGGCGTGCGCCACAGGGGGCGCATCACGGGTTGCATCAGCACCCCGATGAATTCCAGCAGGCCGAAACCGAGCAGGAAGGTCAGGGCCATGGCGCCGATAGGCACGATGAGACCCACTGACATTGCCAGTTTGTCGAACAGGAAGGGGAGGCGATCCGGGGTCATCAACCAGGCAGGGCCCCAGTCTGTGACATACAAAATGGCCAGGGCCAGTCCGAGCAGCTTGAACAGGCTCAATACCCTGTCGATGGGACGGGCGCGCCAGCGGCCATCCAGCAAGGGGGTGATGGCGCCATAGGCGATGAGCAAGAGAATGAGGGTCAGGGCAAGGGGGCGCTGGGCAATCAGAAAGCCGGCCAGGTGATCCACCACTATGGTGCTGCGCCCGCCAAGCTCGAAGGGAACAAAAAAGATGGCGATGCCAAGCAGGCTGGCCAACAGCAGCTTGATGCCGGCCCCTGATCCTGCCGGTGCAGTGAGCGTGTGTTCAGGTTCCATTTTCTCTCCTTGTGGTCCGCATGGTTCAATTCCGTTGAGGGGATGATTTGTATATACAATATCGTCCGGCGCTCAAAATGGAAACACCAAAGTCACCAAAATGCAACATGTGAATCGGTGTGGATGCAGATGACCCCAATGTTGAAAAGCGTGATCTTGGGGGGAAGAGGGGCCGGGATGGCGAGTGGGTGGTGAGACATCAAGAGGTAAAACAGGGAGGTAAGCGACCAGCGCCAGGAAAAACATGAGCGGCTATTTACCCTTTTTGGCCATATTCATTCATGAGCCTATATTCATGACTATTTATGAATAAATCATAAACCCTTTGTTCATTTGACTACTTTTCGACTATCCCATTGCAGAGTAAGATGCCTCTTCAATAAAAATAAGAATTAGGAGTTCGGGTGTGAAGGCATTAGAGAAAGAAAGGATATCGCCCTATATCAGCCAGTTATACGAGTGCGGTATTAATGATTCTGACATTAAGCTCGTCGTGGACCAATTTCGCGCCGACGTTTCCTGTAGTTCATCCCTGTTTTTATTGCGGGATGATGACAAGAGCGACGGAATAAAGCTTTTTTCCAGCGGTCTGACCGAGGCCCAGCAGCAGTTTTACCTGCAACATCATCGCCAGGATGTGTGGTTCAACCATTACTTGGATAAAGGGTGCAAGGGGATTGTCAGCGCCAACAGCATTTCAAGCTCGGTGGGCCTGCTGGCAAGTTTCGGCGCCCAATTCGCCGCCGGCGGCGTCTGCCAGGTGAAAGGGCGTGGGCTGAGCAGCCTGTGCAGTTACCGTGGTGCAGCGCAAGATGATTTCAGTAGTCGCGACCTCACCTCGCTCTCTGAAATCTATTCCGGACTGGCGGCCTGGAGCCACCATTATTGGAACTTGCTGGCCCTGGAAACCCAGAACTATCAGTTGCAACAGCTGGTGAAAAACCATAATAAGCCCAGCGCCATCATAGACGACAAGGGGCATATTCATTATTCCAATGTGGCCTTCAACCGTATCGCCGATGAAAATGTGGAATTGCGGGCCATCAATGGCATTTTATCTTTGCAGAATAAGGAGCAGCAACGCCAGCTCAAGGAGATCCTCAATGGCTTTGCCTATTTGCTGCCCGGCGCCAGCGCCTATATGTCCATTCCCCGTCAGCCTAACCTGCGCCCGCTGCTGGTCCAATGCACCCTGATGAGCGGACTCAGCCGCTTTGAACGCTATGTGGAAGTGGTGCTGCGTGACCCCGAGCACGCCTTCAACCCCGACATCGAAGCGCTGGCCAGCCTCTATCCCCTCACCATCGGCGAGAAGGAGCTGCTGGTACTGATGAGCAAGGGTTACAGCAGCAACGACATCGCGGAGCTGCGCGGTGTCAAGGTGGAAACCGTGCGCTCCACCCTGAAAGGGGTGTTCAAGAAGACCGACTGCCACAGCCAGAACGAGCTCTTGCTCTTGCTGCAATCCATCTCCTGATCCATGCGGACTATGCTTGGAGTGAGCCGGACATAGTGCCCGGCTCTTGCCTCCCCTCGGGAGGCTCGTTGGGGGAAAGCGTCATGGAATCACTCAAGGCAAAGGACTACATGCAGACCAAGCCCATCACCTTCAGCGCAGAGATGATGGTACAGGCGGCGGTGGAAAAATTTCTCAACAGTCATCAGTTGGGCGGCCCCGTAGTGGACAGCCAGGGACATCTGATTGGCTGGGTCTCCGAGCAGGATTGCATCGCCGTCATGTTGAAAGAGGCCTACCACTGTGAACAGGTGGCCCAGGTCAGGGATGTGATGCGCAAGGAGGTGCTGGCAGTCGGCCCCGACACCAGCATCCTGGATCTGGCGGAGATGATGATGGGTCAAAAGCCCAAGATCTATCCTGTGGTGGAGGAGGGGCGCCTGCTCGGGGTCATCAACCGCCACAATGTGATGCAGGCCATCCACGCCCAGCTTGGCACCTGTTTCGTGCATCAGGCCAGAGTCTGAACGGTGTTGTCTGGTTGTTTTCAAAGAGCAGGCTCCGGCCTGCTCTTTTCATCCGTGACGGTCATGACGCCTCCGGCTTGATGTGCTGGCGCGGCGCTTTAAGGCTTGCACCGCCCAGCCTCGCTCTTTAGGATCTCCTCCAGCTATCGATATGGCCCTTGATGGGCACTCTTTTAAGGAATTCGTACCTTGTCTCTCTCTATCGAGGCGCTGCGCCGCCGTCTTACCGCCTGCATGAATCTCGACGCCCGCCGTCTCTCCAGTCGACTGCACGGGGTCAAGAAGCTGCCGGAAGCCAAGCAGGCTGCCGTGCTCGAGACCATCGCCGCTGACCTGGATGTGGCACAGGCGCGCTACCAGTCCCGTCTGGCGGGCGTGCCCAAGGTCACCTATCCGGACAATCTGCCAGTCAGCCAGAAGCAGGGGGAGATCGCCAAAGCCATTGAAGAGCATCAAGTGGTGATCATCGCCGGCGAAACCGGTTCGGGCAAAACCACCCAGATCCCCAAGATCTGTCTGGCGCTCGGGCGTGGGGTCAAGGGCTTCATCGGCCACACCCAGCCGCGCCGTCTGGCGGCCCGTACCGTCGCAGCCCGCATCGCCGAGGAGATGGAGTCCGAGCTTGGCCACTACGTGGGTTACAAGGTGCGCTTTACCGATCAGGTGAGCGAGCATACCCACATCAAGCTGATGACCGACGGTATCCTGCTGGCGGAGATCCAGAACGACCGGATGCTCACCCAGTACGACACCATCATCATCGATGAGGCCCACGAGCGCAGCCTCAACATCGACTTCATTCTGGGCTATCTCAAACAGCTGCTGCCCAAGCGCCCCGATCTCAAGGTGATCATCACCTCGGCCACTATCGACCCGCAGCGCTTCTCCCGTCATTTCAACAAGGCGCCGGTGATCGAGGTCTCTGGCCGCACTTATCCGGTGGAGGTGCGCTACCGCCCGCTCGTCAGTGATAAAAGCGAAGGGCTGGAGGAGCGCGACGAACTGCAGGGGATCTTCGATGCGGTGGAAGAGCTGGCCCGCGAAGGGCTGGGGGACATCCTCATCTTCATGAACGGCGAGCGGGAGATCCGCGATACCGCCGATGCCCTGCGCAAGCTCAATCTGCGCGACACCGAGGTGCTGCCGCTCTACGCCCGCCTCTCCAACGCCGAGCAGAACAAGGTATTCCAGCAACATGCCGGACGGCGTATCGTGCTTGCTACCAACGTGGCGGAGACCTCGCTGACGGTGCCGGGCATTCGCTACGTCATCGATCCGGGCACCGCCCGCATCAGCCGCTATTCCTGGCGCACCAAGGTGCAGCGCCTGCCCATCGAGCCGGTCTCCCAGGCCAGCGCCAACCAGCGTAAAGGGCGTTGCGGTCGGGTGGCGGACGGTATCTGTATCCGTCTCTACTCGGAGGAGGATTTCAATAGCCGCCCCGCCTTTACCGACCCCGAGATCCTGCGCACCAACCTGGCATCGGTCATCCTGCAGATGCTGGCGCTCGGCCTTGGCAATATGGAGGCGTTCCCCTTCGTCGAGCCACCCGAGTCGCGCCATATCAAGGACGGTCTGACCCTCTTGAAAGAGCTGGAGGCGGTGCGCGAGCTGCCCGCCACCGGCGATCGCGAAGCCAAACTGCAGCTGACCGAGATCGGTCGCCAGCTCTCGCGCATTCCCCTTGATCCGCGTCTGGCGAAGATGGTGATCAGTGCGGCGCAGACCGGCTGCCTGAGTGAGGTGATGGTGATCACCGCCGCCCTCAGCATTCAGGATCCCCGCGAGCGGCCCATGGAGAAAAAGCAGGCCGCCGACGAGCAGCACAGACGCTTTGAAGACAAGGATTCCGACTTCCTCGCTTTTGTTAACCTCTGGAACTATCTGAAAGAGCAGCAGGATGCCCTTGGCAGCAACCCGTTTCGCCGCATGTGCCAGAAGGAGTTTCTCTCCTACCTGCGGGTGCGCGAGTGGCAGGACATTCACTTCCAGCTGCGTCAGACGGTCAAGGAGCTGGGTTTTAAAGCCAATCAGGAACCGGCAGATTTCAAGACGGTGCACTGCGCCCTGCTGACCGGCCTCTTGAGCCATATCGGCAACAAGGATCTGGAGAAGCCCGAGTTCCTCGGCGCCCGCAATGGCCGTTTCCACCTCTTCCCGGCCTCGGGTCTGTTCAAGAAACCGCCCAAGTGGGTGATGGCCGCAGAATTGGTGGAGACCTCGCGCCTCTACGCCCGCATCAACGCCAAGATTGAACCGGAGTGGGTGGAGCCGCTGGCAGGTCACCTCATCAAGCTGCACCACAGCGACCCTCACTGGTCGAAGAAAAACGGCGCCGTGATGGCCAAGGAGAAGGTGACCCTCTATGGTCTGACTTTGGTCAACGAGCGCACCATCAACTTCAGCCGCATCGATCCGGCCCTGTGCCGCGAGCTCTTCATCCGCCGCGCGCTGGTGGAGGGGGATTTCGAGACCCGTCACCGTTTCTTCAGCGATAACCGCAAGCTCCTGGCCGAGGTAGAGGCGCTGGAGCACAAGTCGCGGCGTCGCGACATCCTGGTGGATGACGAGGACTTGTTCCGCTTCTACGATGCCCGTTTGCCGGAGGAGGTGATATCAAGCCGTCACTTCGACAAGTGGTGGAAGGAGGCGCAAAAGCAGGACGCCGAGCTGCTCAACTTCGAAAAAGAGATGTTGATGAAGGGGGACGCGGCCCACATCAGCGATCTCGACTACCCCAACTTCTGGCAGCAGGGGCGTCTCAAGCTCAAGCTAACCTATCAGTTCGAGCCGGGGGAGGCCGCCGATGGCGTGACCCTGCATATCCCGCTGCCGCTCCTGAATCAGGTGGAGGTGAAGGGGTTCGAGTGGTTGATCCCGGGGCTTCGTCACGAGCTGTTGGTCGCCCTCATCAAGTCGATGCCAAAACCGATGCGCAAGAACTTCGTGCCGGCCCCCAATTATGCCGATGCGCTGCTCGCCAGCATCAACCCTGAACAGGGGCCGCTCTTGGACGAGATGGAGCGCCAGCTGCGCCGCATGACCGGTGTGACCGTGCCCCGTGAATCCTGGGACTGGGCTGCGGTGCCCGATCACCTGAAACTCACCTTCCGGGTGGTGGACGACAAACACAAGAAGGTGGCGGAAGGCAAGGATCTGGAGGCCTTGAAAGAGTCCCTGCGTGGCAAGGTGCAGGAGACCCTGTCACAAGTGGCGGACGATGACATCGAGCAGTCTGGCCTCACCCTGTGGAGCTTTGGCGAGTTGCCCCAGGAGTACAGTCAGAAGCGGGGCGGTTTCGAGGTGAAAGCCTATCCGGCCCTGGTGGATCAGAAGGATTCGGTCGCCATCCAGCTGGTGGAAAGTCCTGTGGTGCAGCAGCAGCTGATGTGGGCTGGCCAGCGTCGGCTGGTGCTGCTCAACGTGCCATCTCCCATCAAGTACCTGCAGGAAAAGCTGCCCAACAAGGCCAAGCTCGGGCTCTATTTCAACCCGTTTGGCAAGGTGGCCGAGCTTATCGATGACTGCATCGCCTGCGGCTGTGACAAGCTGATTGAGCAGCACGGCGGCATGGCCTGGGACGAGGCCGGTTTCGAGGCGCTCAAGGAGTTTGTCCGCGCCGAGCTCAACGATGCGGTGGTGGAGGTGGCCAAGCAGGTGGAAGGCGTGCTGACGCTATCCCACGAGATCAAGAAGCGGCTCAAGGGCAAGATGCAGCTCGACACCGCCTTTGCCATGTCCGACATCCAGCAGCAGCTCGGCAACCTAATCCACAAGGGCTTTGTCACCGAGACCGGCTGGCAGCGGCTGCCTGACTTGCTGCGCTACCTGCGGGCCATCGAGCGTCGTCTCGAGAAGCTCGCCATCGATCCCAACCGGGATCGGGTCTACATGCTCAAGGTGCACAGCGTGGAGTCGGAGTACAAGGCGCTGCTGGCCAAGATCCCCAAATCCCAGCTTATTCCCACCGAGGTGGCCAATATTCGCTGGATGATCGAGGAGCTGCGAGTCTCCTTCTTCGCCCAGCAACTGGGGACGCCATACCCCATCTCGGATAAACGGGTGCAGAGCGCCATTGCCCAGTGCTAAGCTGCTATCTATCTGTTTTCTGAGCCATAGTGTGAAAGCAACGGGACGCCAAAGGGAAGGGAGGCCGTCATATGCTGGGGATCTGGTTGGGGGTGGCACTGGTCAACATCAGCGGGTATCAACCCATTGCGGAACAAACCTGGGTGCAGCTCAACCCGGAGTACTATCCGGTGCAGCGCCCCGTGCCGCCCATTTTTGCGGCCTGGCGGGGCAATCAGTTTCCCCCTCTTGAACAGAGAAAGAAGAACGGCCGCTGGCAGATCCTCTTTCCTGCCCGGCTGGTGCCCCCCTTCGATCTGTTCGAAGGGGAGGCCCAGCTCTCCAAGGCTTACCTGGCCAGGCTAAAGCGCATCGATGAGATGGCCTATGGCATGGCGCCCCACCAATCAGTACTGCAAGCCGCCTCCTCGACCCCCTCGTTCGAAGTCCCGGGCGCTGTCGCCTTTGTCGCCGAGTTCTCCCTGCCTCGGGAGAGGAAGGCACGGATGCCCCTGGGGGAGCCCTTGCTCGCACGGCTGGGGGGGCAGGGAGTCGCCATCCAGGCCTTGGCAAGACAGGGAGATGCACAGCCCATGGCCACCGCAGATTCTGCCCCTGAGCAGGCGACCCTGACTCTTTCCGCCACGGCGGCAGGGGAGGCATCGCGGGTTTGTCATCAGGTGGCGGCGGGAGAGACCCTGTGGCGTATCGCAAGCCAGCTTCAGTCAAAAGAGGCCGGCGGTTCGGATACTTACAGCTATCTGCTGGCGCTGGTGCAGGAAAATCGTGACAGGATGGCCAAAGGGATCCAGGTGCAGGCCGGGCTGCGCCTCTATTGCCCCACAGCGCAGACCCTGGCGCAATTCGATGCCCTGAGCCCGGCCCAGCGACAGCAGCAGTTTGCCCGTCTGGAGCAGGGGCGTTAGGGGATGGCGAGAGGCGTGGTGGAGTGCCTTTTGCCTAGAGAAGAGTGCCGCGGGTTCTTTCCTTGTATCCCCTCCGGGCCCGTGCTAGTATTCGCGCTCGTTTTGCGAGGTGCTGACCGGTCGCAGTCAACACCATACATTCATCTTAAAAGAGATAATCACTATGTCTTTCGTATTCCAAGCTGAAGTCCGTTCTGACCTGGGGAAAGGTGCGAGCCGCCGCCTGCGTCATGCTGACCTGGTTCCTGCCATCGTTTACGGTGCAGGCAAAGAAGCCGTGTCCGTTACCCTGGACCACAAAAAGCTGATCCTGGCCCAAGAGAAGCCGGAGTTCTACTCCTCCGAGCTGACCCTGGTCATCAACGGTGAAGAAGTCAAAGTGAACGTGAAGGCTATCCAGCGTCACCCGGTTCGCTACAAGCTGGTTCACCTGGATTTCGTTCGCGTCTAATCGACAACGAACTTTCCTGTGAAGAGGCCACCCAATCGGGTGGCCTCTTTGTTTTTACAGCAATATCCTGCTGTTTTCACCTATTCTGCTGCTTGTCCTGGCAGGTAGCTATCTGCTGGGCAATGCACTGATCGAGCGCGAGCTCTATCGCGTTCGCAGTGATGAGAGCACCTTCCTGGCGCTTGCCAGCGGCCGCCTTGACGGCGAGCTGGCGGTGCCGCTGCGCCATGTGCGCAGCATGTCGGAAGAACCCATCCTGCTCGAAGCGGCGGCTCGCAATGACCGTGACACCCTGGCCGTCCAGTTCACCATCCTGCTGAACCGCAATCCCGACTATGCCCAGGTGCGTTGGCTTGCCCCGGATGGCATGGAGCGGGTGCGCATCGATCGCCAGGGCCAGCATCTGTGGCGTGTGACGGACGACCAGTTGCAGAACAAGGGGGAGCGTTACTACTTTCGCGATGCCATGGCGCTGCCCTGGGAGCGGGTCTACGTCTCGCCGCTCGATCTCAACGTTGAACACGGGGTGATCGATCGCCCCTTCAACCCCATCTTAAATGCGAAAGGGGACTCCCTCCGACGTAGGTGGGAGGGGAATTTCGCCGGGGCGTCAGCCCCGCTGGTTTTGAATGTATTGCTTGATCACCTCCAACGGTGCTCCGCCGCAAGAGCCCACAAAGTAAGAGCGTGACCAGAGTACGGGTTTGCTGTAAGCACCCCTCAAGTCCAGAAATTCATTACGCAGTCGCCTTGATGTGACCGCCTTTAACGAGTTCACCAGCACCGATAGCTGCACTGTTGGGCCGTACTCTATCAGCATGTGAACATGATCAGCCTCTCCGTCACACTCTTTCAGTTCCGCACCAAAATCTCTGCAAACCTCTGCCGCACACTGACCGAAGGAAGCGTGATGCAGATCCCCCAGTATCGGCTTTCGATACTTGGTGATAAACACCAAATGTACGTGCAAAACGTAGGTCGCATGGCGTGATTTATTAATTTTAGTGAATTGCATTCTGTCACTCAATCGGGCTTAATAGATATGGTAATAATGCTACACACTGAGCGATAAATGCAAATTCTGAAAGCCTACAAGTTCCGACTCGAACCGACCGCCCAACAAGCGCAACGCCTGCGCCAGTTGGGCGGTTGTGCTCGTTATGTCTGGAATCACGGGCTGGCAGAGACAAAGC